>JAAUPS010000190.1 GCA_012033015.1 Phormidesmis sp. RL_2_1 | reverse complement strand
TAATCTATCGTCGGCGCTGAACGCACTGCCGCTTGCAATGCCTGCATCAGCACCCGGTGCTCGGCTGAATAGTACACCGCATCGCTGCGACCATCTTCAGGGCGAAAGATTAAAGCTTTGCGGTAGTCCGCATCTGAGAGCTTCACCTGCTGAAAATGGGTGAGCTGAGGGCCGACAGTATGCCATAGCCCTAGCCCAGCCAAAATTTTGGCCGATACTGGCGAAAAGGCATAGGCCCGCTGTCGATTCGCGGCGGCGGCGGCACTCTGCGCTTCTATGACTGCCACTTTCAGGCCGGAATCTTTTAGGCTACAGGCACAGACGAGGCCGACAATGCCACCGCCGACAATCACCACATCGTAGCGTTCGGTGGGGTTAGCCTCTGAGGGCGGCTGGAGGGAGCGATGAGGCTGGACGCGGTAATCGGGCTGCACGGGGCAATCGAATGGGGCAACAGTCATACAGGAGACGACGAGTAGGGCCATCAAAAGGATTTACATCCCTTTACATTGTCACCTTTGGGCTCAGATTCATCAACCTCAGGATGGATAACTATGAGCGTTTGTCACTTGGCTAGACTGCAGATATTTCGGTGAAACCTTTACAGAACAACAGGCCAAGTGAGTTAGGACAAATAGTAATCGCTGCAAGCCTTGACTAACAGCAGCTCACTCGACTAGCAGCGGTGAGACCTTGCGTCGTCGTACGGCGCTAAGGAATGCGGATAGCGCCTATCCTATCGACTGTGCGATCGCCTCTTCTGCTGCCGCCGTCAGATCAAAATTGGCCGTCACGGATTGGACATCATCCGAATCTTCCAACGCATCCATCATCTTCATCAATGCCATTGCCAGATCGGGCTCTTCTACCGTAACGGTATTAGCCGGAATCCAGCGCATATCTACTTCTCGCACCTCGTAACCTTTGGCTTTGAGGCTGTTGCTGACATCCTCTAAGCTGGGCACATCGCAAAACACTTCTGCTCCGGGTGTCTCCTCATCAATTTCTGCCACCAGTTCGTAAGCCTGTGCGCCTGCGGTCAGGGCATCTTCTAACAGAGCTTCTTCGTCGATTGTGCCTACCAGTGTAATGACGCCTTTGTGATCAAACATCCAGCCTACACAGCCGGTTTCACCGAGGTTGCCACCATTTTTATTAAAAGCAGAGCGCAGATCAGCTGCGGCGCGATTGCGATTGTCTGTGAGCGCTTCTATCAGCACTGCGACCCGCCGGGGCCGTAGCCTTCATAGCGGATAGATTCAAAATCGCCTTCACCGGCTAGGTTACCGCAGCCTTTGGCGATCGCGCGCTCAATATTTTCTGCCGGAAAGCTCACGGCTTTTGCTTTATCAATGGCTGTGCGCAACTGAAAGTTGCCATCTGGATCACCGCCGCCTTGCCTTGCGGCCACAATAATTTCTCGGGAAACCTTGGCAAATATTTTGCCGCGCTTAGAATCTACTCGCGCCTTTTGCCGCTTGATATTGGCCCATTTACTGTGTCCTGCCAAGGGTGATTTTGACTCCTGCTCTTTACTAGATGTCTGTCCGGTTATTTTCTACGGTTATTTTTTACAATTATAGGTCTGAGGTTATGCCTCGCTATGTTGGTTGATATGGCGATTTTTAGGTTTTCTTTTTAGTTTTTCTTTATAGTTTCTTGCGGCCTTAATGGTCGCTCCAATCAGTCCTACGTGCTGATTGAGCACGACCCGTACGGGCACGTCGTTCAGCATATGGCTGACTCGGCCTTTGCTTTTAAAGGCAGACATAAACTCGCCGCCGGTAATCAGCGGTAGATTTTTGGCGGTGACTCCGCCAGCGATGTAGAGTCCTCCACGCGGCAGAAACTTCAGCGAAATATTACCGGCTTCTGAGCCGTAGGCTCGAATGAAAATCTCCATGGTTTTTTGAGAGAGCAGGTCTGTTTTTTCGGTGGCGGCTTTGGAGATGAGGGCGGCTGGATCTTCTAGCTCGCTACGCTGACCGGCTTGGCGATTCCAGGCGTCGATGATCGCACCAATTTCTTGAGATTCACTGGCGTACTGGCGATCGCGCAAAAATTCGTAAATAGAAATAATCCCCATACCAGAGACCACCCGCTCTTCGGAAACGCGCGAAATGCAGTGTTTCTCAAGCAGATATTTGCGCAACTGAAACTCTAGCTCTGACTGGGGGGCAAAGTCCACATGCCCCCCTTCTGAGGGAAACACGGCGTACTCATCGCCTGTCGGTAGTAAAAACCTTGGCCCAATCCCGTGCCTGCACCCAGTACAGCCATGGGCGATGTGTTAGAAGGATTACCTGCCTGCAGCTCGTAAATGTCTTCAGGCTGCAGGCCGAGGACGCCGTAGCCTATGGCTTCGAAGTCATTGATGAGCTGTACATTTTCAATCCCTAGGGCCCCTGATAAAAACTCACCGCGCAGGAACCAAGAAAGGTTCGTAAGCTGGGAGGTATTGTTGACGATGGGGCCTGCGATCGCAAAGCAAGCTGAAATCGGCTTTACCTGCGGCACCTGCTGCGCCGCTGCGGCAAAAAACTCATTGACCATCGGCACAAACTCAGGATAGTCCCCGCTAGGGTAGCGAGCATCAAACAGTGTTTCTATCTCAACTTCGTGGCTGGCGTAGCGTTGTACCTCTTCATCGTTGACCTGCGCCAACCGCAAGATCGTTTTTGTGCCACCAATATCACCAGAGAGCAACTGTGCCATGAGTACTTAAAATTATTGAGCGTGTGAGCTGTGAGCGTAGTTGGCAAAGTCGGCAAAGCCGGTAAACCAATGTATAGAAACAAGCAAGTCTACAGTAAGCAAAGATTTTAAAGCCATGCTAGGGGACGTAAAAACTATTCACAATTTTTCTCGATATGAATCATTGCAACGCAGCTTACGCATATTGCTTTTGGAGAGTACCTTTTGCTATGGCGCTGAAGCTCTATATAATGGGGGACTTCTAAAATTTGTTTGGCTCCTCAAATTTGGCTAGAATTTGACTTTGTGAATTGACTTTGTCCATTGACTTGGCAAATCGACTTGGCGAATCGACTTGGCCCATTGACCTAAGTTTAGTAGCCCTTTTTTATTCTCTTTTGTTTACCTAAGGTAATTGCTGTGACTGTAACGCCCCTTTCTCTGGACAAAACGGCTGCTCAAGCGCCGCTTTCCTCAGCGGCTCGTCCTGACAAACTAGGACGATTTGGGCGATTTGGCGGCAAGTATGTGCCCGAAACGTTGATGCCAGCTTTGCAAGAACTCGAAGATGCCTACTATCGTTATCGGGCAGATGCTGACTTTAAAGCCGAGCTAGAAGGCTTATTAAAAGATTATGTGGGTCGAGCGAATCCTCTCTATTTTGCGGAGCGGTTAACGCAGTATTATGCCAAAGCCGACGGTAGTGGCCCGCAAATTTATCTCAAGCGTGAAGATTTGAACCATACGGGGGCGCACAAAATCAACAATGCCTTGGCTCAGGTGTTGCTGGCAAAGCGCATGGGTAAACAACGGGTGATTGCTGAAACAGGGGCCGGTCAGCATGGGGTGGCTACTGCAACAGTATGCGCTCGCTTTGGCCTAGAGTGCATTATTTATATGGGCGTAGAAGATATGCGCCGTCAGGAGCTGAATGTATTTCGCATGAGGCTGATGGGCGCAACTGTCACGCCGGTGAGTGCCGGAACTGGCACGCTAAAAGATGCTACGTCTGAAGCGATTCGAGACTGGGTAACCCATGTAGAAACGACCCATTACATTTTGGGATCGGTGGCGGGGCCACATCCTTACCCGATGATGGTGCGTGATTTTCATGGGGTGATTGGTGTCGAGACGCGGGCTCAGTGTCTTGAGAAGTGGGGCGGTAAACCTGATGTACTGCTGGCCTGTGTGGGCGGTGGTTCTAATGCGATGGGACTGTTTCATGAATTTGTCGGTGATGCGGACATTCGTATGATTGGCATTGAGGCGGCTGGAGAAGGTGCTGAAACGGACAAACATGCAGCGACGCTGACCAAAGGGCGAATTGGTGTGTTGCATGGGGCGATGAGCTACCTTTTGCAAGATAGTGAAGGTCAGGTGGTTGAGGCGCATTCGATCAGTGCGGGACTGGACTATCCTGGGGTGGGGCCTGAACACAGTTATTTTAAGGATTTGGGCCGAGCAGAGTATTACAGTGTGACTGACCAACAGGCCCTAGAGGCGTTTCAGTTGGTCTCTCGGCTAGAGGGTATTATTCCGGCGCTAGAGACGGCCCATGCGTTTGCGTATTTGGAGACGCTGTGTCCGACGCTGACAAATGAAAGGGTGGTGATTAATTGTTCTGGACGGGGGGATAAGGATGTCCAGACTGTGGCGAAGGTGTTGAACTTTGATTAGGTTGCGATAGATGGTGTTTATAGAGGAGAGTTTTGCGTGGAGAATTTTGAGGTTTGCGATCGCGATATCACCCCACAGCTCTTAGGGCGTTATCTTCAGTCAGATGCGATCGCAGTGGATACCGAAACCATGGGGCTCAATCCGCTGCGCGATCGCCTCTGCTTGGTACAGCTCTGTGATCTTGAGGGCTATGTCTCGGCCATTCGCATAGAACGCGGCCAAACGGCAGCTCCCAATCTCCAACAATTGCTAGAGGCTCAAAACATCACCAAAATTTTTCACTTTGCTCGCTTTGATCTGGCCACTTTGCAACACCATCTCGGCATTGTTAGCACGCCGGTCTTTTGCACCAAAATTGCCAGTAAAATTGCCCGTACCTACAGTCCTCGTCATGGTCTCAAAGTACTGGTAGAGGAGTTAGAAGGGATTGAGCTGGATAAGACACAACAAAGTTCGGACTGGGGAAATGTTGTGGCCCTCAGTGACGAGCAGCTTGGCTATGCAGCGAACGATGTGCGCTATTTGCACGGGTTGCGCGACAAACTCACCGAGATGCTCAAACGAGAAGATCGTTGGACGTTGGTGCAACAGTGCTTGAGCTGCCTACCGACATTTGTCGCCCTAGATTTGATGCAGTACAGCAATATTTTTGAGCATTAAGGCAAGTTTGAGGCGAGCCTGAAATCGTGCCTGGTTAACTCCACAAAAATACGGAAAGGGACTGGTTCACTTTGTAGATTGAGCCTTCGGTCTTAGTGCTGATTTCGCCTACTGAACACAGTGGCTATGCTGGTATAGCAAATGACAGCGCTAAAATATTCATTTGGTAGACCATCTGCATAGGCATCAGGGATTTCCATGAAACGATTGCTACACCATTGGTACAGGCAAAAGGCTGCCAAATTGGCCTATCAACGGGGGGTGGCCTATGCCCGTCAGAGCGATCACTTGCAGGCGATCGCAGCATTTACCCAAGCTTTAGAAAAAGGATATACCCCGAGAGAGGATGCGATTGTATTGCGGGGTGTGAGTAAGTTGGCAGGCCATGATCAAGCAGGGGCGATCGCTGATTTTGAGCAAGTGATCACCATTCATCAACCCGCCTTGGCTGATAAAACGGCTCCGCTACGGGCTAACTTTACCCTGGCGAAAGCCTATCACCATCGGGGCCTGTTGCGTCAGCAAGCCGGGAATGAAGCAGGGCTCTCGCTGATTGGTCAGCTGCGATCGCCTACTGGCGCAGATACCCTGAACCCCATTACCATCGCGCCCTGTTGTCTCTGAGCCAAGGCCATCATAGCCGCGCCTTGGCCGATTTAGATACCGCCATTCAGCACCATCCGACCATGGTTTTGGCCTATCTGCAGCGAGGCAACTTGCGCCATCAGCTCGGTGACATTCCCGGAGCCGTAAGCGACTGGGAAATTGCTGTGTGTAATGACTTCAGCTTAGAAGACGCCAAGCAAAAGCTCGCTAATGTACAGCAGGCTAACGCTGATGCCAAACTCAGCGCCATCTTGGCAGCGCCCTTAGCCGCGAAAGGTTTACGTGTAGAGGTCACTCACAGCAGCAGCCAACTCGTCATTCATACCCACCGTCACCTCGGCACGGGCATCAACTACTACACCTTGCCAGAACTCATCCGAGAGCATTTAGTACCCCTGCATTTGCCCGATATCAGTAAATTTCAGTTAATTGGCCATTTAGCGGAAGCTAAATGCCCTGAATGGAAACAATCTTACGATCTATACAAAGGGCAACCCTGCCCGCCTAGCAACTGGCAAGCGGCTTTTTCTACCTTGGTGGTTTTCCCCCCCTTTGGCATTCCGGCCTTTATTCAAGCTGCCCAGGTCGCAAATTTTTACAAACGCGGTCAGTATTTAGAAGCCCTGAGCGCATCTAAATCGGTCAAAGGGCTTTGTGTAGCCGGTAGCATTACCTTAGGATTTTTACCCTGTTACCTTTGGGCTATGCAGCTTACGATTCTATGAAAGAAACCCCTACTTTTCCTCTCGCCGAACAGTTAAAATCGACGCCTCATCGGCCTTATCACAAAATGTGGGAGAAAGAGTCTAAGTTGTAAGGGGCTTGTGCGAAAATATAGCTTCTGTCGAGTGAGTCAGGACAATAGTCATTTTCCTTGGAGAGGCTACGCCAACGCTGGCAGCCTTGACGAGCAGCGGTGGGACACTGCGTCGCTTGGCGGCGCTAAGGAATGCTCACCAAGACAGGAATGATCACCTCGGTAGCGGGAGGAACAACCAGCGCCGATAATCTGGCTTTGGCCTGTGTTTCTTGCTCGCTACGGAAGGGCGCTCGCCAAAGGCTAGAAGATCCATCAACAGCTCAAGAAACACAAGTGTTCCACCTAACGCAGGCGAGCTGACGATCAAGCAAATCTGCGAACAGGTAGGTTGTAGCCGCTCTACTTACTATCGACAGGTAGCCCCGAACTTGTAGAGTAAAAGTCCGATGTAAAGTGAACTAAAGCAACGCGCCAGCGACAGAGCAATGAATCTAAGCATCAAAACTCATATTGGCCCCAATGGGGTCTTGCACATAGAAGGGCTCAATCAGATTGCCGATCAGGACGTAACCGTGACCGTGTCCCTCCCGGCTACATCTGTAGGCCTTGCCGAATTTGACTTAGAGCAGTATGCCGCCCCTACCGTAGGGCCAGAGGTTGCCGCTAGCATCATGGCTATCAGCGCCGCCTGCGCCAGCCTGCCCGTTTTGGATGATCGCAGCGCCGATGAAATCTTGGCCTATAACGATATCGGACTACCTGAGTAAGCCCATGGTGATTGACACCTCGGCCGTAATTGCCATACTGCAACAAGAAGCCGAAGCCCAGCAGTTTGCCGAACTGATAGCCGCAGACCGCTATCGGCTGATGTCTGCTGTGTCGCATCTTGAAAGTGCTATCGTCATCGGTAGCCGATATGGTGCTACCGGACAAACGCAACTGGATACCCTTCTTCGCTCCCACGCAATCTCAATGATTCCATTCACCCCAGTTCAAGCCGAAGCCGCCAAGACCGCCTATTTCGCTTACGGCAAAGGCCATCATCCCGCTCGGTTGAATATGGGCGACTGCTGCTCTTATGCGTTAGCGAAGACAACTGGAGAGCCGCTCCTGTTCAAAGGCAATGACTTCTCTCAGACAGATATTCTTATCGTCGGTAAATGAATCAGCAGATAAGTACGCAACCCTGTCCCAAAAAGACTAAAGCCTTATGAAAAAGCCCTTTTGAAACATCGGATAAGACACCATTTCCGAAGGTATCGAAAGGTCTAAGTTTTGAGACGTAGATTGCAACAATTATACGAAAGTAACGAAAACACTTATTCAAGATATAACAAAGAGATGAGATCGCAAGCTCTTGCCATAGGAGCACCTATCAGCCACACTGCAGAGTCATCCATACCTTGCTAAAGCGTTGCTGAGCTAAGTCATCCCTGTGAATCCAGAAGTACAGCATTCCTATGTCGCCCCACATGAGACCAACGTTGTCATCTGAGTCGAGCTGAAGTAGTAGCAGCCAATCTTCTGCACCCGCTTCTAGCACTTTACGTTTTGGGTCTTTGTACCCACTTGAGTCGCCGCAATACAGCCCGTTCGAGACTAGCTGTGCTTCAAGTTGCATATCACCCTGTATGTTCATTGAATGGCCAAGCATTCGGTGATAGCCGCCGATCTTATCGAAGTGTTTATCGTAGGTGACCGGCGAGTAGAGATTCTCGATTTGAGCTGATAGGTCTATGTAAAGAGCTTCTTCTTCTCTGCTGATGCGATTCGTGCCTACTAACCAGTCAAAAGCGCGAGAACCATAATGCGGAATCGTCCAAGCCGAGTGGAAGCTGATGCTATGCGTGGATGGACTATCTTCAGCTTCAGGCCCCTGGTAAGGTTCTAGCCTTTCGGTAGCCGGTATGTGAACGACACAAAAGCCGTCTAGCTCATTCGGATCGTATCCCCAAGGTTTCTCTTCTAAGTCGTAAAAGAACGATAGCAGTCCTGACATCGGTAGAAGACCTTGCCAGTTGTGTGGCTGTAGCTCAGCAAGGTCAATTTGAAGTAGAAAGTTGAGAGGACGCCCCTTGTTGGCTGGCCAGACAAAGCCTTTTGGTAGATATGCGTCTCCTCCTAACCTACTGTTCATAAGGGGTTGATCGGACGACACTTTCTCGAATGACAGACCAATCGCGGGCAGCGCAATATTATGCAGCGGCGCGGCTAATCTTGCTAGCTGATATTGGGGTAGGAGTTCTTCAATGCGTGTATCCATAAGCTTCATCGCAAGGCGGTAGTGCATTTCAGTAAAGGACAGAGGAAAAACTAGGATTAGCTCGCTGGCTCAACGTATCCTGAATCTTGCAGTTGTACTCATGGATGAATAACCAGATGGCACCGATATGGTTCTCAAAGAAACTAGAGAACCATATCGGTTTTCTTACTAAGCGCGATACTCGTTGTCTCAGCGTGTTGTTTACTCGCTCAATATAGCTAGTCAAACCACTATCTTTGTCGACTGCCTTTGTCGCCTGCCTTTGTCGACTGCGAAGTGACGCTTGCTCGGTATCACCGTCTCATAGGATTCCCAATGGTCAGTGTAGACCTTTGCGCACTGCCTGTAGACGGCTGGATAGGCTGCCATAGTGCGATAGCAGAAACCCGAGAGCGATCGCCTGCATGACAGGCGATAATTTTTCGAATGCCTGCATCCTATGACCACAGCCTCTCGCGGCATGTCCTCGTAGACATCGTTGACGTAGCTTTGCAGCCAACTTTCGGAAACATCGGCAACTCTAGCGATGCCTGCTAGCGGCAGCTTCTCTAACAACAGAAGGTCGATCAGGACAAAATCACTTCTATCCTTTGGCTTTCACTGTGGGTCTTCGACAAACTGCCTACCGCAATCTCTGCATTTGTAGTTCTGCTTGCCCCGACGTGTCGTACCGTTCTTCGAGATGTCGTGAGAACCGCAGGTCGGACAAGTCATTTCTGGTTTAGCTGGCATAGTGCATCCTGACAAAGCCACAGACACTTCATATTTTCCTCTATCCTTACGTTAATGCACTACCATATCTTGCTCACTCGCCTACCTTGGGGAGTAAGTATGGTCAAACTTTCCTGCATGGCAGATATCTTAGTCGTGGAATGGGCGTAAACTCTCAATACCTTTATCTCCCTTAACATGATGACTCAATCTCAATCTCAATCCCAATCTCAACGAGGGCGATATTTTCTTTCGATCGAAGCATCCCTTCAGCCATGCAGTCATTCCCTGCTTACTTTGTCGGCAGCACCGCACCTAACAATGTAGAAGATCCTATTGGCAAGGTTAATAACCCAGCAGCAGAAATCACAACTATTGCAGAATTTTTATCCAAGCAAGAGAATCCTCAACTACTGATTACCGTTCATGGATACAATACGGCACTGGGAGAGTTTTCGCCGGTTAGATACGCTGCCACAGATAAGGCCACAGATAAAACCACAGATAAAACGACAGTCAAAGGTCACGGTGTCAAAAAGTGGTATCAAGACATTAGAGAACACATCGAGGAGCATTGCGCTCAGGGATCTGATGGACTGGTATTCATTGGTTATCGATGGCCTTCTGAACAGATCAATGGCGGAGGAAATGACAGCTTATTTCACAAGCTTTGGAATGCCAGCCAATCACTACCCTCCGTACTTAAGGTAATTGCGATCATAGCGATCGCACTTTTCTCAATCATTAGCCTCACCGCTATACTCAATGGCCCTTCTCAGTCAGCCAGTTTTGGTATTGTGGCCGTTATTATCCTAATTTTGGCAACTATCGCCATTTCCTTA
>JAAUPS010000023.1 GCA_012033015.1 Phormidesmis sp. RL_2_1 | reverse complement strand
AGAAAAATTGCGTGATTTGAAGTTACTCAATCAAGCTGGATCAGGGCGTCTCAAAAGTGGTCTATCAGTGTCCGGAATCGCTTACGGAAGCTTCGCTCGGCGTCTATTAATGCCAATTATTGAGCAAACCCTTTATCTTGAAGAAGTAACTCCAACGTTATGGAAGGCTGTGGCCCTTGCTGAATCCTTAGTAGAGCCCTTAAAAAAAGCAGTTGAGGAACAATAGGTATACCCTGCAAGGACATGATTGCTAAAGTGTCGCATACAGGCCTTGGGCTCACACTTTCTAAACCTGCTTTGTTTGAGCGTCTTTCTGACGATATTCTTTCTTTTGTAACCCTTACTCTATGCCGAGTTTTGACGACGACTTGTTTGAAAGTAGTCCCTCAGCGGAGCCCGAAAAGGATGATTCCGCCACTGCCTCTGAGATGAGCTTTAAAGATGGCTCTGACCCCGAACTTGATCTCGAACCTGGCCTTGAAACTGCCGCTGAAAATGGGCTGTTGTCTGCTCAATCGCCTGCTCCGCTGAGCGCTGCCGAAATCACCGATGATTTGCCCCAGCTACTAGAGATTCTGCCAGCTTATATTCGCACGACGCTCAATCAGCATCCTCGTCGAGAGCATCTGATTGAGGTGATTTTAGATCTAGGCCGCCAGCCCGAAGCACGGTTTTCAGATGCGGTGGAGTACCTTGCTGATGTGCCGGTTTCTCAGGCTGATCTGCAGTACTGCATTGATCGGGTGGGCTACTTTGGTGGTGATAACCGGGCAGGCTTGGAGAAAACGTTGCACCGTATCAGCGCGATTCGCAATCGCACAGGAGATATTATCGGGCTTACCTGCCGGGTCGGTCGGGCTGTTTTTGGCACTATCGGCATGATTCGTGACCTGGTGGAAACAGGCAACTCTATTTTGATGTTGGGTCGTCCTGGTGTGGGGAAAACCACTGCCCTCAGAGAAATCGCTCGGGTGCTGGCAGACGATTTGATGAAGCGGGTGGTGATTATTGACACGTCTAATGAAATTGCTGGGGATGGGGACATTCCCCATCCGGCTATTGGCAGGGCACGGCGAATGCAGGTGGCCAAGCCTGAAAATCAACATCAGGTGATGATTGAGGCCGTGGAAAACCACATGCCAGAAGTGATTGTGATTGACGAAATTGGTACGGAGTTGGAGGCGCTTGCCGCCCGTACCATTGCTGAGCGCGGTGTGCAGCTTGTGGGCACTGCCCATGGCAATCGGCTCGAAAATTTGATTAAAAACCCGACACTCTCTGACTTGGTCGGTGGTATTCAGTCGGTGACGCTCGGGGATGACGAAGCGCGTAGACGCGGCAGCCAAAAAAGTGTGCTGGAGCGGAAAGCGCCGCCAACGTTTGATATTGCTGTCGAAATGCATGAACGGCAGCGGTGGGTTGTGCATGAAGATGTTGCAGACACGGTAGATTATTTGCTGCGCGGGCGTGTCCCTGGGCAGCAAATAAGGGAAATCGGGGCTGATGATCAGCTTGTGATTACCCATGAGATGCCGAGTCAGTCGGGATTGGTGGCGCCTGCAATGCGCCCGAATCGCAAAGGCCAATTAAGTCCGGGCAGTTTGCGTTCTGCTCAGCCTAGTCAGGGTGGATGGCGAGCTTCCGGCAAAATGAAGCCGCCCATTTCGCCGTTAGGCTCAGATTCTTTTGGCAAGCGGGCTAGTCGCCCTTCAATCATTGTGGACGAGCAGCAGCGGTTTCAGTCTTTGCTGAATGATACGTTGATACAACTGCCGCTGTCGCCGGAGCGTTTGGAGCAGGTGGCTAATCCTGCTTTTGAATCGGACGATAGTGATCTGACCCGCATTTATGCCTATGGCATTAGCCGTCAACAGTTGGATCATGTGGTGCGAACGTTACAACTGCCGGTGACGTTTACGAAGGATTTGGGGTCGGCGGATGCGGTTTTGGCATTGCGATCGCACATCAAAAACCACTCCAAACTCAAAGACGTCGCTAAAGCTCGTCAAGTCCCCGTTTACACCGTCAAATCCAACAGCATTCCGCAAATCACCCGATCTTTGCGGCGAGTGCTCGACCTTGATGACGACGGTGAATCAGCAGAAGCCATCAATCTAGATCTATTTTCTCGCAGCGGGGCAGACGATGAGCTAGAGGCGCTCGAAGAAGCCCGATTGGCAGTAGAGCAAATTGTCATTCCTAAAAGTCAGCCAGTGGAGCTATTGCCGCGATCGCCCAAAATCCGCAAAATGCAGCACGAACTCGCCGAACACTACCGACTCAAATCCTTAAGCTTTGGCGACGAGCCGAATCGCCGGTTAAGGATTTATCCAGCTTAATCATCCGAATCAATACCGCCCGAATCACTGGTTCGCTCACGCTCCACCTATTCCTATAGGGACTATTCTCACCGTCCCCGAGTCAGATAAGATAATCATTCAGTTCGCTACCCTCGCAACTTTAATATGAAAAGTTTTTTGTCCCGCGTGTTCGCCCTAATGCTGGTTGCCGTCATTAGTCTGACTGGCTGTAGCGCCATTGGGCCAAGCGATGGCCTCACCGGCAACTATGCCGAAGACACCATTGCCATGATTGATAGTCTCAGAACCTCCATTGCCCTACCCAAAGACGCCCCCAACAAAATAGAACTGCAAAACGAAGCCAAGCAAAAAATTAATGACTTTGCCTCCCGCTATCGGCGTGACAGTGACATTGCTAATTTGAGCTCTTTTGCCACCATGCGCACCGCTCTCAACGCATTGGCCGGGCACTATAGTTCTTACCCCAACCGCCCCGTCCCCGAAAAACTACAGATTCGACTGGAACAAGAATTTAAGCAGGTAGAAGCAGCCCTACGCCGAGGCGCTTAGCCCCTTGCTTTGACCTTCAGTGCTCTTTGATTTTCAGTGCAGTATTGGATTGCAATTAACTTCTGCTCTGATTGAACTGTCGAGTCATCAACGTCGTCGTCGCTAGACTGACGACGTTGATGACCTTCTTTTTGGGAAGCGAATCTAGCAAAGATTCATGCAACGTAGATTGCTGGTTGTGTGAATCTTTGGTATCTTGATAAATCTGTGTAGTAAATTAATAAATTTGGTGGGACATGAAAGTCCGCGCATCTGTAAAGAAAATGTGTGAAAAATGTCGCGTTATCCGTCGTCGTGGTCGGGTGATGGTGATTTGCTCTAATCCTAAGCATAAACAGCGTCAGGGTTAGTGCCTCAAGTTCAGAAACTCAAGTCCAGAAACTCAAGTCCAGAAACTCAAGTTCAGAAAGCTGCTGAACGTTATCTCGTTCCTATGCTGAAAATGTTACTGACATCATAGATAACCGATATGGATAACCAGTATGCAGTTGATTAATTCAGTAGACAAGCATTAAAAAAACGGTTCGCTAGCTGGTTCGCTAACTGACGGACAAACGGACAGCGAAAGCCCAAAAAACAGGCAAAACAGGCAAAACAGGCAAAAAAAGGGAGACATAATTAGTGGCACGGATTGCGGGCGTTGACCTGCCAAGAGACAAACGGATTGAAATTGGCCTCACCTACATTTATGGTGTTGGCCTCAGTCGCTCCCAGGAGATTTTGGAAAAAACCGGCGTCAACCCTGACGTTCGGGTTAAAGATCTCGAAGATGCAGACATCATTAAGCTAAGAGCAACTGTCGAAGGCGATTACCTGATTGAGGGTGATTTACGTCGTCAGGTGAACATAAACATCAAGCGACTGCTAGATATCGGTTGCTATAGAGGTCGTCGTCATCGCATGGGCTTGCCTGTGAGAGGGCAAAGAACTCGTACCAATAGCCGTACTCGTCGCGGTGGTAAGCGAACCATTGCAGGTAAGAAGAAGCCGCCTCGGAAGTAAGCCTCGAACCTCAAGTACCCCCTAGGCTACTGAAGTTGAATAGCTTAAGTTAAATAGCTTTGAATTTAAATAGCTTTGAATTAAGCAGGATATAGCTGCTGCGATCGCGCACTGAGTATTGATGGTCTAAGCATTGATGGCCTGAGCATTGATGGCCTGAGCATTTCTTTTAGTTCGCGATTTCGATCGAAATTTGAGATGAATGTTTAGTCTGGTTTGGAGGGCTAACGTTCGAGGCGAGCGGCCTATCATGGCCTAGCCTAATCGACAATTTCTGAGCAAACATCCTCACCTCAAACTCCATTATTTGAACACCTCACCTGATTAGACATGGCAAAACCCATTCGCAAGACCGGGCCTCGTAAGCAGAAAAAGAATATCCCTAACGGGATTGCCCATATTCAGTCCACTTTTAATAACACCATTGTCACCATTACAGATGCCACTGGAAACGCTGTTTCTTGGGCTTCAGCAGGGTCCAGTGGATTCAAAGGTGCAAAGAAGGGAACGCCATTTGCAGCCCAGACCGCGGCTGATAGTGCAGCCCGTCGCGCTATTGACCAAGGAATGCGCCAGTGTGAAGTGCAAGTGAGTGGCCCTGGCTCAGGCCGTGAAACTGCAATTAGAGCATTGCAGGGTGCGGGGCTAGAAATTACGCTGATTCGCGATGTTACCCCCATTCCCCACAATGGTTGCCGTCCGCCCAAGCGTCGTCGTGTTTAGGCATGGCCTGTCTACATTGGGCTATGGTCTGAGCCCATCAGGCTCAACAGAAAATATTAAAAATAGCTACGATATTTGACTGTTTGCACCTATTTGCAAGGGTTCCATGTTACGTCAAGGGCAGCCCAAAAATGAATTAAGAACCCATGGGATTTAAGCGCTACAGTTTAGAGCCACGATGTGATTGGCCTGTGATGAGACCATAGTTTGAGCAAAGATTGAGCAAAGATTGAGCACAGATAATCGTTTGAGCAAAGAGAAGAGGTGAGTGAATGGCATTCCAAGTGAATTGCGTAGAGTCCATTGTTGAAGATGATCAAAGTCAGTACAGTCGTTTTTTGATCGAGCCTTTAGAGCGTAGTCAAGGAACCACTGTCGGTAACGCCCTACGCCGAGTGCTTCTTTCCAACTTGGAAGGAACGGCGGTGACTTCGGTGCGGATTGCTGGCGCTAGTCATGAATTCTCGACTATCCCAGGTGTTCGAGAAGATGTTTTAGATATTTTGCTAAATATGAAGGAGACGGTACTGAAAAGTTATTCAGTACAGCCTCAAATTGGTCGCATGGTTGTTCAAGGCCCTGCCAAAGTGACGGCGGCCAACTTTGATTTACCTTCTGAAGTTGATCTCATTAGCACTGATCAATACATTGCTTCTATTTCCGCAGGGCATACCTTGGAAATGGAGTTTCGAATTGAAAAGGGTAAAGGCTATCGTGCTATTGACCGTAGCCGTGAGGAGACGGGCGGAATCGATTTTATGCAAATTGACGCTGTATTTATGCCGGTGCGCAAGGTTAACTACAGTGTTGAAAACTTTATTGATTCTGAGGGTGCTCGCAAAGATCGCCTGATTATGGAAATTTGGACGAACGGCAGTTTGACGGCCCAGCAGGCGATGAGTGAAGCTGCTGCGCTGTTAGTCGATATGTTCAGTCCGCTGAAGGATGTCACTTTAGAGCCTAAGCGAGACGAAGACACCAAAGAAGAAGATCCTACTTACCAAATTCCGATTGAGGAGTTGCAGCTTTCTGTCAGGGCTTATAACTGCCTCAAGCGAGCGCAGATCAATGCGGTATCTGATTTGTTGGACTACAGTCAGGAGGATTTGCTAGAGATTAAAAACTTTGGGCAAAAGTCTGCTGAAGAGGTCGTTGAGGCGCTGCAAGTTCATCTTGGGATCATGCTGCCGCTGGAGAAGCCAGCTAAGTCGGTGTAGCTTGGGCTTCTGGCCCAATTGAGAAAAGGGCTAGAAGGATTAACCGAGGTCACGTTATGGCTTCGGTTTTTCTCATCTTTAGATCATTGAGATCATTGAGATTATTTATTTTCAAAAGAACGTTAGTTAGGAAGGGAGAAAATCAATGCGACATGGTTGTCGGGTGCCCAAGTTGGGCAAGGCTGCTGATCAGCGCAAAGCTTTAATGCGATCGCTTACCACTGAGCTGATTCGCAACGGTCGAATCAAAACCACCGAAGTTCGTGCCAAAGCAGTTCGCTCGGAGGCTGAGCGTATGGTGACCTTGGCAAAAGATGGCTCACTATCTGCTCGACGTAAGGCAATGGGCTACCTTTTCGACAAACAGCTTGTCCATGCATTGTTTGCAGAGGCACCCGATCGTTACGCCGATCGCGAAGGGGGCTACACCCGTATCGTTCGCACGGTGAGCCGCCGGGGTGACAATGCGCGCATGGCTATCATTGAACTGACCTAGGCGCGTGTTGATCAAGCATAGAAAGTCAACGGATAGCAGGTCAATGGATAGTAAGGTTTAATGGCTAGCCGTACAGCACAGCAGCTAGGCGACCTACCGCCGGATAAACGCAGCACCCAAAGGGTCGCTTTGATTATTCAGTACAAGGGCACTGCGTTTCACGGGTGGCAGCGACAGGCAAAAGAGCGTCATGAAAGAACGGTACAGGCTGAGATAGAAGATGCGATCGCATCTATCCTCGGCTACCACACCCCCCTTCAAGGCGCAGGTAGAACCGACACAGGGGTTCATGCCGCTGCTCAAGTGGCCCACTTCGCCGCCCCCAAGGTTATCCCCGCCGAACGCTGGGCAACGATGCTCAACAATCGACTCGGTTACCAGGGTGCTTCCTATGACATTCTCATTCGCGCTGCCGCCGCTGTGAGCGATGACTGGCACGCCCAGTTTTCGGCCGAGTGGCGTCGCTACCGCTACACCTTCTACACCGACCCGTATCCGAACCTATTTATACAGCCCTTTGTCTGGCACTACTACTACCGGCCCCTGAGCGAAAGCCGAATGCTGGCCGCACTAACCCCCATGGTGGGTTATCATAATTTGGCCGCCTTTCACCGTGCTGGCTCAGATCGCACCCATTCCTGGGTAGAGATGCAGGACGTACAGTGTGACCGCTCGGGTCAGTTTGTTCGCGTCGAACTCCAGGCCAAAGGGTTTTTGTACGGCATGGTTCGTCTGATTATTGGTCTTATTGTGCAGGTTGGTCAACAGCTCTCTCCCGAAGACTTTACCGCCATCTGGAAAATCAGCGCCGCGATTTGGTAAAATATTCTGCTCCCCCTCAAGGCCTTTGTTTACTGCGAGTGGGTTATGCAGAATTTCCCTTCCCCCCCGAGGCTTGGGTCGATACCCAACCTCATTTTTCACTTTCTTCTGATTTCACGCTCTAACGTGTCAAAACTCATCCAGGTCAAGACTCATCCAGGCCATGCTAGATCAACGTCACAGCTTAAGAACGCTCTGATGTTGCTGGCTAAAACGACACTGTTCCAGCAGTAATGGGTGACCTACCCGTTCACCCCTACACACGATTCACCCAGCTCAAAAAAACAAGCTCAAAAACCCGCTATGTCTACGAAAACTACCCTTACTCCTGTTAAAGAAATCGAACGCGATTGGTATGTGGTAGATGCCGCCGATCAGCGTTTGGGCCGACTGGCTACTGAAATTGCCCAGGTGCTGCGCGGCAAAAATAAGCCCAACTATGCGCCCCATATGGACACAGGTGACTTTGTCATCGTCGTCAATGCCGACAAAGTTGCCGTGACGGGCAACAAAAGTTCTCAAAAACTCTACCGCCGTCACTCCGGTCGCCCCGGCGGGATGAAAACTGAGACCTTTGACCAACTGCAGGCGCGTATCCCTGAGCGCATTGTCGAAAAGGCTGTCAAAGGAATGCTGCCGAAAAATGCCCTAGGCCGTAAGCTCTTCACTAAGTTAAAAGTCTACGCTGGGCCTGAGCATCCCCATGCCTCTCAAAACCCACAACCTATGATCGTAAATACTATTCCCGGAGGTAAATAATCCATGGCTGACCCATCTGATCGCGCTGTTTATTGGGGCACTGGTCGTCGCAAAGCCTCAGTTGCGAGAGTTCGCCTAGTCCCAGGCAGCGGCAACATGACTATCAACAAAAAGCCAGGTAATGAGTACCTTCAGTTCAATCCTGCCTATCTTATGTCTGCCAAAGCACCTTTGGAAACATTAGGACTAGAGAGCGAATACGACATTTTGGTAAATGTGCGTGGCGGTGGCCTCACAGGTCAAGCTGACTCGATTAAGCTAGGCGTGGCTCGCGCGCTATGTGAGCTAGATCCTGACAACCGTACGCCTTTGAAAATTGAGGGCTATCTCACCCGTGATCCTCGCCAAAAAGAACGCAAGAAGTACGGTTTGAAGAAAGCCCGCAAAGCTGGTCAGTTCTCGAAGCGCTAATTTCATCGCTTTTGAGAGTCCGTTTTGAGGGTTCATTTCGATAGTTATCCAACTCTTTAGTTATCCCATCTTTCTAGAACAATGCCTAAAGCTGACATTCATCCTAAGTGGTACCCTGAGGCCAAAGTATTTTGCAATGGCAAGCAGGTCATGACCGTTGGTTCAACCAAGCCTGAACTCAATGTTGACGTCTGGTCAGGTAACCATCCTTTCTACACTGGCACTCAGAAAATTATTGATACCGAGGGCCGAGTTGAGCGCTTCTTGCGTAAGTATGGCATGTCTACTGAAGCGGATGCTGATACTCAAGGTGAAACTGGCGACGCTAAGAAGTAGCGATCGCACCTTTCAATCAAGTCCGAGTGGCCGACCTCCCGAGAAAATGAGGTTAGCCACTCGGATATTTTTTGAATGCCGATTTCTTCTTAACGAACATATTGTGGTACAAGGCAATGGCTGAAGCTTATCTCCTGCAAAAACTAGCGTCCGTAGAGCAAACCTTTAAAGAACTGACGCTGCGGATGGCCGATCCAGATGTGGCCAAAGAACCTGACGAGTTTCAAAAAATCGCGAAACTGAGAGCTTCTTTGGAAGAAACAGTGATGACCTATCGCCAATGGCAGACCGTCGAAGAAGAACTCAAAGGTGCCCAGGAAATTTATAAAGAAGCCGTTAACGATTCTGAAATGCATGAGATGGCTGCTCTAGAAGTGGCCGAGCTAGAAGAGCGCCTCGCCAAACTGGAAGAACGGCTGAAAGTACTGCTGTTGCCGAAAGACCCCAATGACGAAAAAAACATCATGTTGGAAATTCGGGCCGGTACAGGCGGTGATGAGGCGGGTATTTGGGCGGGTGATTTGCTACGGCTGTATAGCCGGTATGCAGAAGGGCAGGGTTGGAAGACTAGCTTACTGAGCGAATCGCGAGCTGATATGGGGGGTGTCAAAGAAGCCGTCATCGAGGTGAAGGGCGATCAGGTTTATAGCAAGCTTAAATTTGAATCGGGTGTGCACCGGGTGCAGCGGGTGCCCTTGACGGAATCAGGGGGGCGGGTACATACCTCGACGGCGACGGTGGCTGTGATGCCGGAGGTAGATGATGTCGAAATTCATATCGATCCGAAAGAGATCACGATGACGACGGCGCGCTCCGGCGGGGCAGGCGGACAAAATGTCAACAAAGTTGAAACGGCGGTTGATCTGATTCACAAGCCGACAGGGATTCGAGTGTTTTGTACCGAAGAGCGATCGCAGATGCAAAACCGTGAACGGGCCATGCAAATTTTGCGCGCAAAACTCTACGAAATGAAGCTCCAAGAGCAGCAGGATGAAATTACCGCAACTCGACGCTCGCAGGTTGGCTCCGGCTCCCGTTCAGAAAAAATTCGTACCTACAACTACAAAGATAACCGGATGACAGATCATCGCCTCAATCAAAATTTCTCTTTGCCCAGCATTCTAGAAGGCGACATTGAAGCGGTGATTCAGTCTTGCATCTCACAAGATCAACAGGCCCAACTAGAAGAATTAGCAGCCTCTACGTCAGAGACGGTTTAGCCTGATGAATGAGCCTGATGAGGCTGCTGTAGCATCAGTAGGTGACCCATTCTGGCCGCCCTCTGACTGCCTTCTGTGGCCGCGTGTGCTCTGGCCGCCCTCTGGCCGCGCTCTGGCCGTGCTCTAGCCACGCTCTACCGTATAAACAGCCTGCATTTGATGGGCACCACCGGGCAATATTTCGATCACCTCATCAGCGGCATTAGCAGTTTCTACACAAATAAACTGCTGATAGTCTTTGTCTGCCAAATCAGCCATCTTCATAGAGATTTCCTGCCATGGGTTCCAAACGATGGCGGTACTGCTGCCAACCGTCGCGATGCGAATACGACGTCCCAACGCCCCATCTTCAATCAACAGCTCAGGGTTAACCCCTTCATAAATTCGATCTGTCTCGCCAATAATCGTGATTGCTCCAGTCTGCGTTTTTTTCACCCCCCCATCTGCTTTATCGAGATAGGGCGTATCGTCTAGCCCTAGAACCTGCACTTGAGTGATATCGCCAACTGCCAAGTAAGTATGGAGAGCCTGGGTAATCGAGAACGCCTCATCGCCAGTATTTTGAGTAATTAAAGCAACACTGAGCTGGGTGCCCACAACAATCTCAATCACCAATTCAAAACGATAAGGCCAGATTGTTTCCGTCTCTTCATTGGCACTAACCCCTAGTTTGACTTTTGTCGCACCGGCTGGGGTGGCTTCAGTGCTCAATAGCGTCCACATTCGATTGCGCACAAAACCATGGCTAGCACGACCTCGTCCCTCTGGGTCTGGGCCAAACCAAGGCCAACAGATGGGGATGCCGCCTTTGATCGCTTTGCCGCTTTGGTAATAGGCATTTTCGCTGACGAACATGAGGTCTGCAGATTCCCCTACGGGCTGAAAAGATATCACTTGCCCCGAATAGATCGAAATCTTTGCTTTCGCCTGCTCATTATGGATGGCAATCAGGGGAAATCCACCTTTGCCTTCGACTATCTCGACTTGACTAGGAATACCAAATGCTTTGTTGAGCTGCTCGAGAGTCATACCGTTTGCCGATGGAGTTTTGCTCTCTTATTTAAGCTTGATCTTGGCCTAGTCGGCTGGTTGCTATCTGACAATTGGTGCCTAATCGTCTCTAGATAAGCTGCTGACAAGCTTCAGGCAGACTCTAGATAAAGCGTATACCCTTGCGCTGTCAGCGTTTGTCACTTGGCTTGAATACGGGCTTACTGGCGGAATCCCTACAGGGCAACGGGCCAAGTGAGAAACGCTATATGCATCTGCAAACTGCTATATACCGCTATATATTTATTTTCCATATGTCTACTGTCCATATGTCTATAAGAGAGAAAATGCCGAATTAATTGCGCTGGGCCGCTACTATCTGGTCACAATTTGGGCATATTTGAGGACATCAGCAGGGTATCTACCATTGTGATCGTTAAATATGCTGACCAGTTGGCCTGAGAACCTATCGAGTCACTGGTT
Organism: Phormidesmis sp. RL_2_1; assembly: GCA_012033015.1. Classification (GTDB taxonomy): domain Bacteria; phylum Cyanobacteriota; class Cyanobacteriia; order Phormidesmidales; family Phormidesmidaceae; genus Phormidesmis. Next base: position 22,184 of record JAAUPS010000023.1, on the reverse strand, counting down.
GACTTAAAATCTCTATTCTCAAATTTTTACTGGCCCTAAAAATTCTAAATTCACTGATTTCCGTGTAATTGCGGTTACTTTCCTCGTTTTTAGTCACTGTCAATCGGTCATACTCTTGACAAAACCTGAAAGCATGATAATTACCCTATACAAGCATCTGCATTAGCGCCCTAGGCTTTTGGGGCCGGTCATCCCTTATTTATACGCCATGTTGCCTTTATCTCTTCAGGCCCACTTAGACAGTTTGCAGCCACAGCTAACTGCGATCACGGTTGATCCGAGAGGATTTAAAGCAGCGATTCAATCGCTCACCGATTTTTTGAGCGCCCATCAAGTACGCGCTAACTTGTGGCTGAAGTTGCCTAAAGACGACGCTTGGTGGACAGATATTTGGCAGTATGGTCAGCAGGCTGCAGGCTGTATCTTCCATAGTTTGGGTGAGCAAACTGGCGACCCTCCGAGTAATCTAGCCGCTAGCCTGCGTCCTATCCCCATTGAGCAAACGGCTGATTTAAAAAAAGAGTATCTGTGCTTGGCGGTTGCGAGTAATGTTGTGGTGACGCTGTTCGCTGTGCGCACACCTACCCTAGATGGAGACAAACGGACACTTAAGCTTTATTGCTCGACTGCTGGTCGCACGGTGGCAGCCCTAAGTCAAGGGATTAAACAAATTATAGAAAACAGCCTGCCTAGCCCAGGGCAAAAGACGGAACAGGTTTTTGCTGCCCAGGCCCACACTGGTGTAGAGGCTGGGCAAGCGCATGGTTTTTCGGCAACATCCCCGGTTACATTAGGCCCATCGGTGCAGGCCAGCTCAACTTTTGATGATCCATCGATTGCTGCTAAAGCCGTGCTGAGTCAGTGGCAGCGATATTTCCCGAGTGAGCAGCTTAAGGATGAGTCGCTACCGCTTGCCGATGACTTTTTAAGCTGGCAACTACAGTTTCAAGAAGTATTGCGATCGCAGCTTGTGACTTCTCGAAGCGCCGCTTCAGACAGCATGAACCCGGCTTTTCAGACCCTTTCGCCCGATTTTTTGGCGCTAGCAGGTCAAGAGCTACAGTCGCCGTTAACGACGATCAAAGCAGCGCTCACACTACTCGGGGCGCCTACGGTAAAATTGGCCCAACGGCAGCTCTATTTGGACATGATTAGCACCCAGTGCGATCGCCAACAGTCTTTAATCAGCAGCGTGATCAATCTGCTCCAAATTCAAACAGGTCAGGTTGCTGCTACCCAAGCCCTACAGCTTGCCGATATTATTCCAGGCGTTGTCAGTACCTATCAGCCAATTGCTGAAGAACACGGCATTATGCTGGCCTACACCGTTCCACCCACACTTACAGCCGTTTCAGGGGTGGAAGCCGAAATCAAACAAATCCTCATTCACCTGATTAAGAACGGTATTGCCATTACCCCTAAAGGTGGCAGAGTCTGGGTTGCTGCTATGCCCTATGAAACCGACTATATTGCCCTTACCGTTCAAGACTCTAGCAGCAGCCTAACTAAAATCGATACTGACCGGCTCTTCGAAGCTTTTTACCGCATCCCTACGGTCAATGGTGATATCAGAACAGGCTTAGATTTGACGCTCGTCCAGCAATTGGTTAAGCGCATGGGCGGCAGCATATCTGTCAATAGTGCAACGGGCAAAGGCACCACCTTCAAAATTTTGTTGCCCGTACATCGTTCATTGCCGCAGGCTGATACGACTGATAACGCTCATACGCAGGCCAATGCCGTTAGTGCTTCGGCTACCCAAGCCTCACCAGAGGCTAATCCGTTGGGGCCTATCAGCAGCACGTCAACCCTTGCAAGTGTCTGAACCGTCGTCTGCTGGTCAAGCCGTTCCTAAGGCACGTGTTCTATCGCCTTTTGCACATTTTTTATCAGGCGTCTTCGTTGTCACCGACGAGGGTTTCTATGAGCAAAGATGCCTCTTGCTGCTTAGCCTGCAAAAACTGGTCGCATTGCTGCATTGCACTGATCGCCTCTGAAAATTGCTGGCAAACCTCTGCTAAGGGGAGATCGCCATTTTCCAGTTGGTTTGTAATCGTTTCAATCCGATCAAGTGTGGACTCATAGTTCCAGTCATCGGGAAGTTTAGGCGATTTTTTAGTGCGGGGCATAGCGCAAAAAGGACAGAAATAAGGACAGAAATTTGGATGCTAGAAATAGATGCTAGCAATTATAGATACTCAAAAATAGATACTCAATCATTGGGGTGAATGGTACGCAGATGAGTCGCTAGGGCGATTGGCCGTTACCGTTGCTGTTATCTGTCCATCGCTCAGTTGAATGTCCAGTTCAGTGCCGGGTAATAGATTTGTGATGGTGGTGGTGATTGTCCCTTCTACCTTAACAAGTGCATAACCCCGTTTGAGCACGTTTTCTGGATTGAGGGTGGCTAGCTTGTCACGTAGGCGCTGATGCTGGTGTTGTGCAAGCTGTATGTGCCGGGTGATGGTAGTGATGAGCTGCTGCCGCTGCCAGCTTAGCTCGCGCTGCTGCTGAGCAAGCTGCTGATCTAGCCTAAGGCGTTGCAGCCTAGTTTGGAACGATCGCACTTGGGTATGCGCCTGATGCAGCCTATGGTGCATCGCCTGAGCGAGCCGCTGTAGGTACTGTACCTGTTCTCCATACAATGTTTCCAAACTGGGCACAATCTGCTCAGCCGCCGCCGTAGGGGTATGGGCGCAAACGTCCGCGACCAAATCTGCCAATGACTCATCGCGCTCGTGGCCAATGCCAGTAATCACGGGTATGGGCGACTGGGCGATGGCCCATACTACTTGCTCGTCATCAAAACAGGCCAAGTCTTCACTGGCGCCGCCGCCTCTGGCTAACAGCAGGACATCGGCTCTGCCGTCATGTGCCACACGACTAATGGCTTTGGCAATCGCAGCAGGGGCCTGCTCACCTTGCACCGTAGCAGGGGATAGCAGAATTTTCACGCTGGGATTGCGTTGGCGCAATGTGCGCTGGATATCACCCCAGGCGGCGGCTTGCGGCGAGGTCACTACTGCTAGGGTTTGCGGGTAGGCTGGCAAAGGACGTTTGCGAGCTAGATCGAAGAGCCCTTCAGCCGCTAGGCGCGATCGCAGTTGTTTGTAGCGCAATGCCTGCAAACCCTCACCGGCAGGCAAGACCTGCCAGACCGTGAGCTGATAGGAGCCACGCTTAGGATAGATACGAATTTGGCCTAGGACGGTCACCTGCTCCCCCACTTCCGGCAGGGTCGTCAGTCGATCGATCTGCGATCGCCACACCACGCAGTTTACTGCCGCTGACCCGTCAGGCTCTTGCAAGGTAAAAAAGCAGCCTTGACGGTGGCTGTGTGCACTCGATACCTCGCCCACGACCCAAATTTTGCGCAGTTGCTCATTTTCCTCTAGCAACCGCTTCAAATAATCTGTCAAACCTGCCACGCCAATGGCTAGTTCAACCGTTGGTTCCAAGGCAGCATCTACCATTTAGGCTCGACTATAAAAACGACAGGGTTTGTGTGTTTAGCCTGATTCATATTATCTATCACTGGCTAGACAAAAACTGGCTAGACAAAAACTGGCTAGACAAAAATAAGCCTGGACTGATAAAGAGTCCAGGCTTATTTCGAAAAGATAACTGGCAAGAATTATCAAATTTCATCAGTGTTTAGTAATCAGTTATCACCATCAGTTATTACCTTGCAGTTATTACCTTGGATTACCTTACCTTGGATTACCTTGGCACCGCTAGGTTCATAGAGCACCGATAGTCATCATGGTCATTTTGGGCATGGTCATTTTGGGTCTGGTCATGTTGGGTAGGTCATCTGGGGTGCCCAAAACTTTTATACGCATGGCCTATAAAAGTGGGTCGCGAGCAGTCCTTGCAAAGCAAATGATAATGTTTGAGATGCAAATATTGACACGCAACGGGTATGGAGCCGCCCTTATTGAGCCGTCCTATCGAGCAACTACCTCACACTCAGCCGGGCTTACCTGATACTTAATCAAGTTAGCCAACTCCTGAAGTTGATTAATCGCCTCAGCCCCTTCGAGCTTCATAAGCTCTCGGTCATCACGCATTTCTGTCCAAGTGATCCCATAGTCAGAGACCAAAAAACGGATCAGGTGATCCCCTCCCAAGCTAACCATAAACGAGGCGCTGTTAAGTTCATCCCCGCAGGTATAGCAAGAGGCTAGGTATCCTCTTTTTTCTAAAACGATCGCCAGTGCCTTCAGGTCTAAAACCAGATCCTGAACAAACTGCCGATGTTGATTAGCAAGCCTAACGAACATTGTCTTTCCTCTACACCATATGTTGATTCTACATAGTTTGCTTAAGTTTTTCTTAACAAGCTGATTATTTAGATGCTTTACCGGGGGCTATGGTCCATCCACAGAGATTTTTTTGTGATATCAGCTAAGCAATATCGCAAGTGTAACCTTTTACAACAATTTTGATCAATGGATACCGGAAGGTTCCCACAAATCTCATTAAGCTACCGTGGCTGAACTTATCAGTTTAAGAATTCTTAAACTGTAGCCAATTATCCCCCTTTGCCAGTCCCGCAAAAATAAATCTTGCCAGAAATGGAACGCTGTATTTAATGGAACGCTGTATTCAGAGATTGTGCTCCATCACGAGTAACGCTTGAGTCGCGATTTTGGGGTCGCGCTTAATGTTTTGGATAATCGTTAGATTATCGCCGTGTTAGATGCTTCCTGTGTGTTTTGTCTCCTCGTTGTAACGCAACTCCACCCGAATTGATGGGCTCTTGCCTGTGAGGGTGCAAAATCATGACAAAAGTTGACATAGCGTTTCAGTAAGTATAAGTAAATACAAAAAAACATACTGAAAAAATATACTTGGTCTAGATATTTGGTCTAGAGACTTGGCTGAGTTCCTTGTCTCGGATGGGCCTGCAGCAGCGTCGATAGCAGCCGTCAGCAGGATGGAGTGCAGCAACAGCCGATCGGATCAGCAAAACAGCTCAAAACCATTGGGGGTAAATGGTTGTCAATGGTCGGGTTAGTAGCCCCCATTTCCCAATAAAAACAGGCCAATCATGGTGACGCTATTCCAGGTGCTGTGAAGCAGAATAGATGACAGGAGGTTTTGCGATCGCACATAGGCAAAACCCAGTACTGCGCCTAATACCGTCAGCGGCAGCACCTCCGAAAAGCTGAGATGGGCCGCCGAAAAAATCAGACTGCTCAAGCCAATCGCGCCCCAAATCGGCATGTAACGGGTCAGCGAAGGCAGCAAAAATCCCCGAAACAAAATTTCTTCAAAGACAGGTGCTGCCACCGCGGCAGTAAATAAAAACATCCCCAACGCCAGCGGGTCGCGCTCTTCAAGCACCAACTGCAAAATCGGGTTGTTGCCCCCCTGCCCCTGCCAAATGTGCTGATTCAACAGCGCCACCCCCAGCATCAATGGCAGGGCGACCAGATAACTGCCAAAGCCCCACAGCGGCCATTTGCTCCATAGCTTTATGCGAAACCAGTCCTGTGAGAGGGGTAAATAGGCTTTGACGGACCAGTACAGTACGCCCAAGGTGCTCGCTGCCATCAGCAGATAAAACACCAGTGAATACAGCGCTTTCCCCCGACTGGTGAGCCCTAGCACCAGCCCACCACCGGCAAAAGCAATATCTGGTGTGAGTGCTGCCGATTGGCTAAGGGATAAGCCCAACTGCAGCACGAGTGGCAAGGCAATTTGCCCGACAAATAAAAAGCCACCCACCACGACCTGCCAAATGGTCTCCCAATCCCAAGGTACCGACCACTGCGGCTCAGGCACCGCCAAAATAGCTGCTTGGCCTCGCAGAATGCGCTGAGCCACTAGGGCAATGATGCCTGCCGTGCCGAGGAGAGCGCCCAGAGATGGCAGGAGGCCCACCACGCTGAGCTGAATGAGGGTGCGTTCTGCCTCGCTGCGCTCAGCAGCCACCAACGCCGCGAGTGGCTCAGGCTGATTTGTAACGGTGTAGAGACGTGCTAAAGCGGTGTAACGAAACCAGCCTTTAAGCTGGCTATTGATGATGTCTGCTGTTTCTGGGCGGACAATGGGAGGCTTTTGCCAAAGCTCAAGGAGAGTTTTGACCACAATGCCATGCTGCTGGCTAGCGTTGGCTTGCTGCTCAGACTGTTGACGCTCGGCTAAGCGCTGCCAAGTGGCGATCGCCTGGTCAATCTTTTCCTGCTGGATCTGCACCATGCCCACCCGCAAATCAATTTGATCAATCAGGGCCTGCTGTGCATTTGCCGTCGTTATCAAGGCTTGGCGGCGCGCGGTCTGGGCCGCATCGTTTGCCGAAAGGGCCGCAATCCGTTTTTGAAATCGCCCGAGGCCTGCCGTTGCATCTTGACGTACTTCCTGATATTGCTCAGTGGCCGACACCAAGGCATCTTCACCAAATACGGCGTTGCGAAACTGCTGTACTTCATTGTCAGGTAGGCCGCTACCGTCCCATTCGCTCGCCTGCACCAGCAAATCAGTTTGGTATAGCTGGAGCTGATTGCCCACCTGTGGTTCACCTAGGCTACTGATGAGCGATGCGCCCATCTCCAATGCCACGATAAACGTCAAAATGGATAGGACAATACGCTTGAAGGTCATACTGAGGGGCGCTTTCATCAATGAACAATCTTTAATGCTTCGTATTATCGCACCTTGCACCTCGCGGTGACCGATGCGGCTAAGATCAAGGGCAATTCCTTACCTTTGGCCTAACCTATGTCCTTTGTTGATCCAACTGCGCTCGATAAAACCGCTATGCAACTCGATGAAGAGGCCATCCAAAAGGGACTCAGCGAAGCGCAGTACAAGAAAAAGATGGAGCGTCGTAAGGCGGTTCAATCGCAACGCTTGGCGGAACGCAACCTGGAAAAGGGACTGATTATTGTCAACACTGGCAATGGCAAAGGTAAAACCACTGCAGCGCTGGGTGTGGTGCTACGCTCTCTGGGGCATGGGTTTAAAGTAGCGATTGTGCAATTTATCAAAGGTGGCTGGGAACCGGCGGAAAAGGCCGCGCTGAGCCATTGGCCTGAGCAGCTACGGTTTCACGCTATGGGAGAAGGGTTTACATGGGAGACCCAGGATCGCGATCGCGATATTCAATCTGCCCAAGCCGCCTGGGAAAAATCTCTCACCTACATCCGTGATGCCAGTTACCGCACTGTCCTACTAGATGAAGTTAATATCGCCATCAAGCTAGGCTATATATCGGTCGAGCAGGTACTTGCAGGATTAGCAGAAAAGCCTGAAATGACTCACGTTATTCTCACAGGGCGGGGTGCCCGCCACTATTGATTGAGCGCGCCGATTTGGTGACTGAAATGACCTTAGTGAAGCATCCTTTTAGAGAACAGGGCGTCAAGGCCCAGGCCGGAGTAGAATTTTAGGGATGCTGAAAATTTCTCGCCTTTCCAAGCGCTTTGGCCAGCGGCAAGCGCTCAGTGAACTATCGCTGAGTCTACAACCGGGCGAAATCTATGGTCTATTGGGGCCAAACGGAGCAGGAAAAACCACTGCATTGAATGTATTGTGCGGTCTGTTGCAGCCGGACAGCGGTGAGATATTACTCCAAGGGCAACCCATATCTCCTGCCACCAAGCTGCTCGTCGGCGTGATGCCGCAGCAAAACTTGCTCTATCAGAGCCTCACCTGCACCGAAACATTGGCTTTTTTGGCCCGAATTTATGGCCTGCATAAAAAAGAGATACAGCAGCGCATTAATATCTGCTTGAGCGCTGTAAATTTGACTGACAGAGCCCATACTGTGGTGGGCAATCTCAGCGGGGGAATGCAGCGGCGGCTAAGCTTGGCAGCAGCGATTATCCATCAGCCTAAGTTAGTGGTGTTGGACGAACCTTCGACCGGCCTAGATATTGAGGCTCGCTACGAGGTCTGGGATCTCATCCGTTCGCTGAAGCAGCAGGGGGTAACGGTATTATTGACAACCCATTTGCTCGATGAAGTCGAAAGATTGTGCGATCGCATCGGCATTATCAAACAGGGCAAACTTCTGGCTGAAGGTAACCTAGAGGGTCTGCGGAAGCTCATCCCGGCGGCTGAAGTCGTGGTGCTACAAACCGACGATCAGCCCGGTGCCATTGCCCTAGGCCAGTCCCATGGCTTTACGCCGCGCCGTTACGGCAGCGATCTTGCCTTTTGGGTGCCTGAGCTTTTAGATCTGCCTGATTTGCTGAATCGCTTTGCTGGTATTTCGGTTGAATCTATCTCTCGTCGCCCAATTGGCTTAGAGCATATTTATTTAGAAGTGACTCAAGATCGGCCCAATCGTCAGGTTTAGAAAAGGTTGCCTATAACGGTTTGCCCATATCTTGATCATAAGATATTGATGATCACAAGATATTGATCATAAGCGCGTGAGCGAGCCGTGATATCCACTGAGCAGTATGATCACAGTATTATCTATGATGCTCGTGTCATTAGCCCGCCTGTTTTTTGAGGTGATTTAGGTCATGGTGAAGCTCTTGGTTGTGCTCATCCCGGCGATTTTGATCGTTGCGATCGCGATTCTTTCTGTACAAAATGCCACCTTGGTTTCCCTTACATTTTTGGGCCTGACGACCATTCCGCTGCCGGTTGGCATTTGGGTCGCCTTTGCTTTAGGGGTAGGGATGGTTGGCACCGCTTTACTGCTAAGCCTATTTGGCCTCGGCAGAAAAAGTACCAGCAACCGCATTTGATGGGGCTGAAGGGGCAGTGGGATGATTACGGCTGTTCAATCGATTGGGCGATCGCACCCAACTGTAAGCCAGCCGGATAGGCTCCTTCTTCTTTGATTCTTTGAATGGTCGTTTCTGGAATAGGAAAGTTGAGCTGCTTGGCCAATGCGCGCACAATCTCGCCGCGATCTAGCGTACCTGCGACCGCCTCGGCGGGGGTCAGAACGGTGAGCTGATTGAGCTGCTGCTCTTCCATAACCTTGATGGCATCAGTGAGCAAAGCCGTTTCACTGATATGGGGAATCTCTAGCAAGGGGCGAGCAATACTGTGCAAATCGCGGCTGTCCCATTCGCTGCGCTCTACCTTGCTTAGGTCTTCAAGGGATACCATGCCACGATAACGCCCATCGGAAGCGGCAAAGTACACCGGCGCAGATTTTTGGTTTTGCTGTAGCAGGCACTCATTGGCAAACGCTTGCAGAGACATGCTGGCATTGAGCACCCGGAAATTTCGGGTGGTTGCATCAGCAACGGTCAGTTTGGACAAGCCTTCTTGCAGATCGTTCATACGGTTGTAGGCTTTGGCATTGCGCAAGATAAAAAGCCCGATCAGCCCCGGCCAAATTGCATCAAAGCCTGCACCATACAAGAGGGCAACTAGGCTCAAGGCGATCGCCCCGCCGCCTAACAGTTGTCCAGAGCGGGCCGCCCAACGCACGCCTTGGGCGCGACTGTTGGTGGCTTTCCACACCGCCGCTTTGAAAATTTGGCCCCCATCTAGGGGCAAGCCGGGAATGAGGTTGAATAGGGCAAGTACCAAATTGGTGGTAGCAACGCTACTGATCACGCCTAAGGCCACCGGCGGCAAAGGCACCGTGCGGCTGAGGGCTCTGAGGATGAAGAAGAGGGCAAAGCTGACGGCAGGGCCTGCGATCGCCACTTGAAAAGCCTCGCCGGGTGTCTTGGATTCTCGCTCAATGGAGGCGATACCACCAAATAAAAAGAGTTTGATCGAGTTGACGGTAATGCCTTGCGATCGCGCCACTAAACTATGACCCAACTCATGGGCCAGCACAGAGGCAAACAGCAATAGCGCCAGTAACAGTCCGGCACCATAGGCACCCATCGGGCCTGCGAGCTGAACCCACCGAGGATCGCTACCTTGTACAAAGGTGATCAGCAGCACCACAAAAAACCACGAATTGTCGATAAATAGCGGAATATTAAAGACGCGACCCACTCGCCAACCAGTTTGCATAAACAATATCCTTCGCAGTCAGGATTTGACTGCCTGCGCTTAAAATCTATTTTCCTATTGTATCGATTGTGCTGTCTTTACAAGTACTCAAACGGTTGTGGATAACCGACTATGCTAAAAGCACAAGCGGCACAACTCACAGCAAAATCAAAGATGCGTAGAGACCAACCCCCTAAGCTACAGGTGAAAATCTGTGGAATGACCACGGTAGAGCAGGGCTGTGCGATCGCCCGCCTCGGTGCCACTGCACTCGGCTACATTTGCGTTCCCCAATCTCCTCGCTACATCCCTGCCGATCGGCTAGCAGCAATAGTCACTGCCGTTACTGCGATCGCCCCCAAGCTGCAGCACTTCGGCGTTTTTTGCCAACGCCCCCTTAGGCGAAATATTGACCGTCACCACCCTTGCCCGGTTGAGCGTCATCCAGCTCCACGGCGACGAAACACCTGCCACCTGCCAGCTCTTGCGAGACGCCCTAACCTATTCAAACCTCTCGGGTATCAAGCTCATGAAAGCCTGCAGAGTTCGATCTGCCGATGATTTAGCCACCGCGCTGAGCTACCAGCCCTATGTCGATATGCTGCTGCTCGACGCCTACCACCCTAAACAGCTAGGCGGTACCGGCAAAACGTTAGATTGGCCAACGCTCAAAGCCTTTTCACCCGACTGTCCTTGGTTTTTAGCTGGCGGGCTGACCCCTGACAACGTCCTGAGCGCCCTGGCCCAACTTTCTCCAGATGGCATCGACCTCTCCAGTGGCATAGAGCTATCTCCAGGCCATAAAGACCTAGCCAAAGCACGTCGCTTGTTTGAGCAGCTTAAGCAACGGGTTTGATCGCGACCCAATACTTACTCATGAAGTGATTGTGGGTCGCGACATCCTTAAAGCCCGCAGTTTCTAATCGCGCTACCAAATCGTCAGCAATATAGTGCCGATAATAGGGCTCATGGAACATGGCCGGGAAATTTTCCATCAGCGGTTCAAATTCCGGTGCATCCATCTTTTGGACAGAATCACAGATGACAAAAATACCACCAGGCTTGGTTACCCTGAAGGCTTCGTTGATCACATTTTGGCGCGCATCGGCAGGTAGTTCATGGAAGAGGAAAGTGCTCGTCGTTGCTTCAAAAAACTCGTTGACAAAGGGAAGTTCCTCGCCATTGGCCTGTATGAGCTGAGCCGGGATAGGGCCTTGATTATTCGCTAAATTGTCGTTTGCTTTGCGGATATAGGCAGGCGAGAGATCAATGCCATATAGCGCGACATCAGGCATAGCTTGGTTAATCAGCTTCAGGCTATTGCCCGTACCACAGGCGATGTCAAGTAACTTCAGCGGCTGTGGGGTCGTGCCAATAGCCACCGGCATTTGGCTGAGGTGCTGCTTCAGCGGAGCCAAAATCCGGCGACGCATAGGCGCAGCAGTCCCGTTAAAGAGAACTTCTACCTGCAAGTCATACATATTTGCGGAGGCATCGCTAAAGTAACCGTCCGTTTGATGGTGAAAGTTTTGCACGTAGTAGTCGGGGTAGCCTGCGGTACTGATACCAGCGCTGAAGTCTTGATAACGCTTTTGGGTAGCGCGCGCCCAAATTTTCGGCAGATCTATCCACAGCTCGGGGTAATAGCGGAAAAAGTCATCCCAGCGATTGTCAAACAGGGCTTGTTTGGGATAAACGCCCGCCTCGGCATCTTGCCAGTCGGCTTCGAGCAGCCGATCGATTTTGCTTTGGATGGTTTGAAGCATGGCCTGATTAAGCGGATTAGGCTCTTCGCGTTTGTGATCAAAAAGCGCGTTTAAAAGTCGGCTACTGAGGGTTTTGTGGGCAAAGCCAAAGTACTGTTTGCCCTGTTGGAATGTTTGGTAGGCGAACTTTGTCAACGCATCTGAGTTGAGCAGATTGGGGGTGAAAGAATCTGACATAAAACGTATGGGCTAAGCAAGATTACAGCAACAAATTATTTTCATTGTAAAAGAATGTTACGAAAACTGTAGGCGAAGAAAAAGAAAGTTCTGCCGAAATATAGCGTGTGCCGGACAGCGCTGAGACGAATGGCTTTAAAGACGCAAGCAGCCGCCTGATATCAGACGGCTGCTTGCGCTTGTCAATTGGCCCTAATGTCAATTGGTCTTAAGGTTAATTGGTCTTAAGGTTAATTGGTCTTAAGGTTAATTGGTCTTAATTTAGTCAATCGACTATCAGCACATCGACAATCGATAGCTTACTCACTGGTGAGTCATTGAGCAGGTCATTGAGCCTCATTGATCTGCTCATTGAGCGGTGAGTGGATCACTAGGTGAGAGTGGAGCACCTAGTGAGAGTGGAGCACCAGGTGAAAAGCGCTTTACTTGATGAAGAGCATTTCTTCGTAAGTGGGCAGGGGCCAGAGATCGTCAGCGATCTCACCTTCAATCGTATCAGCCGCTTCACGAATATTGTCCATCATGCCGCGAATGGTGCTTGCGCAATACTGCATATGCTCTTCGGTAGAGCCGAAATCATGTTTGGTAATTGCGGTTTCCAATTCATTGGCTGCATCAAACAGCGCCTTAGCGAGGCTAGCCACCTTTTCAACCGGCGCTTTATCCATCTCTATGCCAATGTCGCTGAGGTTGGCAATCGTGCCTGCTGACTCGCTGAGATAGCGCATCGCTGCTGGATAAATCAGCGTTTTGGCCATGTCAGAAACCAGCTTAGCTTCGACCTCAATGGAGAGAATGTACTGCTCAGCGTACACCTCAAAACGGCTGAACAACTCAGTTGGCGAGAGCACGCCAGTGCTCTCAAACAACGCCTTGATGCTGTCACTCTTTAGATAGGGCAGCGCGTCAGCCGTAGTCGGAATATTAAGCAGGCCGCGTTTTTCGACGGCTTCAGTGTGCCATTCTTCGGAGTAGCCATTGCCACCAAAGATAGCCGCACCATGCTTATCCATGACGTCTTTCAGCACAGCTTGAACGACCGTGCCAATGTTCTCACCGCTACCCAGTTTGCTCTCTATTTGATCGCTGAGCCAGTTCAGCGAGTCGGCCATCATGGTGTTGAGGGCGATTAAAGGGCCAGAGACAGACTGGCTAGAGCCCACCGCGCGGAACTCAAAGCGGTTACCTGTAAAGGCAAATGGAGAGGTGCGGTTGCGATCGCAGCGCTCCTTCGATAAAGGCGGCATGGTATCAATGCCCAACTGCATCGTTCCTTTATGGCTAGAGCCGACAAGATTGCCGTCTTTGATCTGATTAAAAATATCTTCCAACTGGCTGCCCAAGTAAACAGACATGATCGCTGGGGGAGCTTCATTAGCACCCAAGCGATGGTCGTTACTGGCCGTTGCAATCACTGCTCGCATTAAGGGGCCATATAAATGGACACCGCGAATCACAGCACCGCAAAAGGCCAAGAACTGGAGATTTTCCTCGGGCGTGTCACCTGGATCGAGCAGGTTGCCCTGGGTAGAATTACCAATCGACCAGTTGACGTGCTTACCTGAGCCATTGATGCCTGCGAAAGGCTTTTCGTGCAGCAGACAAATAAACCCATGCTCTTTGGCCGTATCGCGTAAGGTGGTCATGATCTGCTGCTGATGGTCGCTGGCCACATTGGCCGCTTCGTACACCGGTGCAATCTCAAACTGACCTGGGGCTACCTCGTTATGACTCGTTTTGGCAGGAATACCAAGCTTGTAGAGCTTTTCTTCAACATCGTGCATGTAAGCCTGCACACGCGGAGGAATCGGCCCAAAATAGTGATCGTCAAACTGTTGGCCTTTGGCAGGTGCTTTGCCAAAGAGGGTTCGGCCTGATAGCAATAAGTCAGGGCGAGCGTTGGCAAAGTTGGCATCGACTAGAAAATACTCTTGCTCAGCACCACAGCTAGAGTTAACTGGGGCAACGTCCGTATTGCCTAAAAGCTTGAGTATCCGATTAGCAGCTTTGTCAACTACCGCAATGGAACGCAGCAGCGGCGTTTTCTTATCGAGTGCCTCTCCTGTCCAAGAAATAAAGACGGTTGGGATACACAGGGTGGAACCATGCTCGCCTTCTAAAATATAGGCAGGGCTGGTGACGTCCCAGCCGGTGTAGCCTCTGGCCTCAAAGGTGTCGCGGATGCCGCCGTTAGGGAAAGAAGAGCCATCAGGCTCACCTTGAATGAGCAGTTTGCCGGAAAATTCTGAGATCACATCGCCGCTACTCTGGGGCGCAATGAAGCCATCGTGCTTTTCGGCGGTCAGCCCTGTCAGGGGGTAAAACACGTGGGCGTAAAACTTGGCCCCTTTCGATATTGCCCAGTCGCGCATGGCACCTGCTACTGCTTCAGCCACAGAAGGATCTAGCTTTGCGCCAGATTGAATGGTCTGTTGAACCGATTTGAAAACGTCTTTAGGCAGGCTAGCCTTCATTTGCTAAGGCTAAAGACGTTTGATGCCCAAAGGTCTTCTAGCTTGGCGGATTCTTTAGCCGCGATGGGCTCTCGGTTGGTAATTTCATAAATAGCTTGCGCGCGCGACTCATTTCCGGTCATATTCTCTTTCCTACAGTGTTATCGGTCTGGGCAGGTAATTGAGGGCAGCCCTACTAAGACGTTTCTGATCGTATGAATAGCGATTGACAGATTTTGTATGCCCTTATACAAAAAACGCCAGAGCCCGCGAAACGTAAAACAATTTTTGTTGAATATCTGACTATAGAACCTTGTCAAGTGAAGCTTATCCGCATCTATTTATACGAAATGTTTCCAAATGGTCTGAATTGTAAACTTTTCCTTCGATAAGGCTCATCTAATCAAGCTCTGCGACAGGGGCATTTAACTAGCATGGTAGACTTGTAAATGATTCGATTAGGGCTAAACCCATTGGCTTCAAAGCTTTTTGAGTCTTTCGTGAAGGCGCTAAGAAGGGGTTGAGACAGCAATCCTTCATAGCCGTAACCCTTCATTTAAGAGTGCCAATTGAGTGTAAGAGTGCCAATTGAGTGGGCTGATTGAATGCCGAGTTATCAGGCTTGGTTATTCAGGTTTGTTTTCTTTAGGATTAATTTTTTCAGACGGATTTTTCTTTTGAAGTCTGATTTTTTAGTCTGATTTTTCAGATTTGATTTTTCAGATTTAATTTTTCAAGAGCGTTCATCTGGTCGCCAAACGTTGGGAGATTTTCATGCGAGATACGGTCACAAGCTTAATTAGCAGCTACGACACGACAGGTCGCTACCTGGATCGTGATGCCATGGACTCTTTGCAGTCATATTTCACCACTGGCGTCAACCGGGTGAAAGTTGCCGCGATGATTAGCGCTAATGCTGCTGAGATTTCACGGGAAGCGGGCAAGCAACTGTTTGAAGCGGTGCCTGAGTTGATTCGCCCTGGTGGTAATGCTTACACCACACGCCGCTATGCTGCCTGCTTGCGAGACATGGATTATTATTTGCGCTACAGCAGCTATGCCTTGGTTGCTGGCAACAACGATGTGTTGATGGAGCGAGTACTTCAGGGGCTGCGCGAAACCTATAATTCTTTAGGCGTGCCGATTGGGCCTACGGTTCAGGGCATTCAGCTCATGAAGGCCAAGGTCAAGGAAATGGCGGCTGATGCTGGTATTAGCGATACGTCTTTTATTGATCAGCCTTTTGATTTTATCGCTGGCGAAGTCAGTGAAGTTAGCGTCTAGAAGTTAGTGTCTAGAAGTTAGTGTTTAGAAGTTCGTGTTTAGAAGTTAGTGTCTAAAAGAGCATGTCTTGAGCAAGCGTATCTCTTCAGCAAGAGTGTCTTTAGCAGAATCTTCTGAATCATCGTTTGGGCAAGGGTATGGCATAGCTAGGCCCTTGCCTTTCATTTATGGGTCTTGTTCATGGGTGGAGTCGTTGATGTTCTCTGCGTGGATATCAACCTATGGGCCGGTTGTTCTAAGGCTCTTGCTAGATGCTGGCGTTAGGACTGGCGCTAGGCATTGATTTTGGTACTTCTGGGGCGCGGGCAATTGTCCTCGATGCTGCGGGTCAAGTTGTTGCTCAAGCTCAGTTTTTGTTTGCAGCGGGGGCGCTAGCTGCTCCCGCTGCTTGGCGGCAAATGCTGTGGCAGCTATTGAGCGCGATCGCACCCAACATCCGTAGCCAAATTAGCCGTATTGCTATTAACGGAACTTCTGCGACGGTTTTACTCTGTGATCGCGCTCTGTGCCTATTACGCCTGCGTTGCTTTACAACGATGCTAGGGCGCGATCGGCTTTGCCTCAGGTGCAAGCATTCGCCCCACCAGATAGCCCTGTGCTTAGCGCCACTTCTAGCTTGGTGAAAGCACTGTGGTGGCAGCAGGCCCTAGATATTGATGCAGATATTGATGCAGATATTAATGCTCGCTCTCGAGTAAGCCAACTGGCCCATCAAGCCGATTGGCTGGCTGCGTTGCTGCACGGTCGGCCACCAGTGAGCGACTATCACAATGCCCTAAAGCTGGGGTACGACGTGCGATCGCTTGCCTATCCTGATTGGCTGCTCAACTCCCCAGTGGCGGCTTGGCTCCCTGATGTACTAGCGCCTGGAGATGCGATCGCCCCCATCCTGCCTACCTTGGCCGACCAATTTTCGTTTCCGAGAACCTGCCAAATCTGTGCAGGCACCACCGATAGTATTGCAGCCTTTTTAGCCAGCGGCGTCAGCCAGCCCGGAGAAGCTGTGACCTCTTTGGGGTCAACCTTAGTGCTAAAGCTATTGAGCCTGCAGCCGATCGATCATCAGTCTTTTGGCATCTACAGCCATCGCCTAGGCGATCTCTGGCTGATAGGTGGTGCTTCCAATACTGGTGGAGCTGTGCTTCAACAGTATTTCACCCCACAGCAACTAGCAGAACTGAGTCAAAAAATAGATATTTCTCTGCCTTGTCCGGTGGACTACTATCCGCTGAGCGCTCCCGGTGAGCGCTTTCCTATCAATGATCCTGATCTTTCCCCTCGTCTGACCCCCCGCCCTGAGCGAGATCAAGACTTTCTGTATGGCTTACTCAATGGCATAGCCCAGATAGAGGCTGAGGGATATGGCAAGTTAAACAGTTTTGGCGCTCCGGCCCTGCAGCGTGTTCATACGGCAGGGGGCGGTGCAAAAAATTTGACTTGGCAGGCGATTCGTCAGCGATGGTTAGGTGTGCCTGTTTTAGCTGCAGCGCAAACAGCCGCAGCCTATGGCACCGCTCAGCTCGCCGTGAAGGGTTTAAGCGAATTTAGGCGGACTTCCACTTAAGCAACTTCCACTTAAGCAAAAGCCCCGCTGAACTTAACTCAGCGGGGCTTGGAATCAATGCTAGTTAAATACAATGTTCTTGAAGTATGTTGCTAACCAACACTGTCTTAAAGGCTATCTATCTTAAAGGCTATCTATTGCAGGCTCTTAAGTTACAGGCTCTTAATAGATCAAAGGCTATCAACAGAGCTGACTCAAAAGCACTAGCGGCCTAAGCGCTAGCCGCCTAACTGATCGCCACGGCGATACTGCATGTAGGCTGCAACGAACAGGCCAATTAAAGTGACGGGAATTAGCCCTAAAACGATGCCAGATAGTAACGGCTCTACCACAGTAATGTTCCTCTCTTGATAAAACGATTGATAATAGATGTAAAAACGTAAAAACAGCTCAATACAGACATCAACAGCGCAGACAGTTCAATCCTGACATGGGCTTGACCCTAGCACGGGTGCTGGCTGAATTTTGTTTGTATGCTGAATTTTGCTTATTCAATCTTAATGTGGATTGAGAAGCTCCGCTCAGAAGTTATTCAAATTCACTCACTTGTTTACATTTGCTGGCTGATTGCATGGGCCGTTTGAGTGGGCTGAGTTAAGCATGAGTTTGAATCCGCTGTTTAATAGCTATTGAGTTAAGGCTTGTCTTATTCTCTGAAAAAATCTTAAGCTATGTGTAGTTAACGACTTGTTGCGAGATCCTTCGGTTGTGAAAGCGGACAGCGTTCAAGAGCAGATAGTGCAAACCCAAGGTCAAGAGAATCGATGCGTAACGCCGCCTCAGACTGCGAGTAGCTGGATACGGCGGGTCTTTTGGCTTGTCGTGGGGCTGGCGATGGCAGCGATATTCATCGTCTGGGGTGTCCATGCGATTCAAATGCAGACCAATGATCCCTATGTGCGCAGCGTCCTGCAGTTAACGGGCGATGCCCATCGAGGGCACGATATTTTTCAACTCAACTGTGCGGTTTGTCACGGGCTAGAGGCTGCTGGTGAGGTCGGGCCAGATTTACACGATGTGTCGGCACGTAAGTCGCGAGTGGCGCTGATTCAGCAGGTGATTAGCGGAAAAACGCCCCCAATGCCTCAGTTTCAGCCCAGTGCGAAGGATATGGCTGATTTGCTGACGTTTTTGGAAACGCTATAGCGAGCGGCCCAGACCATTGATTGCCCAGATTATTGATCTACCAGATTATTGATCTAAACGATCGGCCCTTGGCGACACTACTGCCAAAAACCTGCTTCACAATCCAAAATTTGTTCGAGAATAGCCACTTGCTCCAGGTCTTGGTTGTCTCGAATCATTTGTTCGGCAGCGATATTGATTAGCTCCATTTCTAATCTTTTGTAGTAAGCCTCCGTTACGCTGTTGGCTTTGGCAGGCCGGTTTTCCTGGTTGGCCCTATAGGAAAGGTTGGGGTCGAAGCTGATTTTCTGGGTGAGTGTGCTGATCACGTATTGCTGCTCTGGGCGGCCGATGTCGCGCCATTGGGCTATGGGCTGTGACAGTAATGCTGTGGTTGCAGCGGCGCTCATCTGCCGCTGTAGCCAAGCTTCTACGGTGGAAATGGGCCAGTCGGTGGTGGCTTCATCAACCTTGGCAAAGGCATGGGCCTCAGCGTAAGATACTTGGCCGTCTTCGTTGTAGTCGGCTGATGCAACCAGTTGTCCGGTGCGATCGCGCCCGGTCAGTCCTGCAAAAAGCTGGAGCTATAGTCCTTATAATCGGCCTCATTGACCGCTGGCGTACAGCCCACCGAAGGCCGAGAAGCCACCGTTGCAAAAAAACCGCAGCGCGTGTGCAAGGCTACTGGCTGCTCTGGATCGCCATTCTCATAGATGAGGTTGGCAAATGAGCCCGAGTAGCATTGAGCCATCATCGTCACAAAGGGCTGATCGGCTGGTAGGGCGTCCATCCAGCCTGCCATCTCGCTCACAGAGACGGAAGCTTCTTCCCACAATATCAACCCATTGTTGTCTTCGTTTTCCTCGTTGTATTCGCCATGACCTGTGAAATAGAAAAAAGCAGGGCAGGGCTTGTCAGCTTGGGCAAGCGCTTGAAACCAACTGTAAGTATTGTCCAGCGTGGCGCCACCGTCCAGATTGGGAATCTCAGCCGCTTTAAACTGTTCATCGCCATTTTCATCTAGATAGCGTACGGTCGGTTCTCCGAAATTGCCACTGGCAAAAAATAGATGGGCCAGCTCTGGTGAAAATCCTAGTTCAGTGAGCGATCGCTGAAAATACAGCACATTTTTTTCTAAAGCAATTTCGTTATAGCTAGGTGCGCCCCCACCGGCTACTACACCAAAATAGGTGTTCACCTGACTCGGCAAGTCGATGTTTTTAAGCAGGATATTGCGCTGATAGAGATATTCTGGGCTGTAGGACTGTGTAAACAGCCTGCCACGCCAAAAGTCCTGGGTGCTGCGCACAGGATTTGACCATGTTTGCTGATCTATAGCCGCAACCGCCCCATAGGCTGCTACGCCTATCGCCCCAATGCACAAGCCCCAAAGGGGCGCAACCATCCATTTCATTGCCACTTGCCCAGCCTAACTGCATCTATTGTATTCGCTTATATTCGCTGGTGCAGTCGCTTATATTCGCTGGCTTTACATTTCTCGGAGGCTTGTTGCCAAGCCCTGAGTGGCCTTAGCCATAGCGTTAATGTCCAGCGTTTCTAGCTTGTCTGAAGGGCTGTGATAGTGGGGATTTCTGAGATTTGCGGTGTCGGTAACGAGGATAGCCCGATAGCCTCGATCCCAAAACGGTGCATGGTCGCTGCGCCTGGTGTCTGGCAGTTGTCGGCCTTGATGAATAACCGGCAGCCACTCGCAAGGGGCGTCGGCGCGTCGCAAGCAGCGCTTCATCCGCATCATATGTGGAATGGCACGAATATCTCCTATTAGGGCAACAAAATCGCCTGTGTTGGGGTAAACCCGGCTCAATAGCTTAACTGGATAGGTTTGTGAGTGAGGCACCGATGAATAGTAGCCCAGCATTTCTAATGAGAGCATCAGATGCAGGGGGCGCTGTTGGTCATGCCAAGTTTGGGCGCAGGTGAGACTGCCGATCAAGCCATATTCTTCTAGGTCGAAGGCGATCAGGTGAATGGGGCGGCGTGGCGGATTTTTAAACAGTATTTCGGCCAGCACTAAGAGCACAGCCACGCCACTGGCGTTGTCGTCTGCGCCGGGAGAGTCAATCACAGTGTCGTAATGGGCCCCGATTAAGATAGGCGCGAGGGTGGGTTGCTTGCCTGGTATGACGACTTGCCAGTTGAAGTGCTCATGGCCACTGCAGAAAAAACTCTGGCAGGTGAGCTGCCCCCACTGACTCAGCTCGGTGCGAATGTATTGCTGTGCTAGATGGTGCCTTCCTGAGTTGAGGTAAGGGTCACGAGGGCCAATCAGCCCGTGCAGATGCTGGTCAAGCTGCTGGGTGATGTCGGTGATGGTTTGCATCAGCGGGCTTTGAGGATGGGTTTAGGTAGTTTTTGCGTTCTATATATTCTGTTGGCGCTCTAGAGCTTCTGTCGAGAGCTTTTGTTGAGTGAGCTAGGACAATAGTCATTCTCCTGGGAGAGGCGACGCCAACGCTGGAAGCCTTGACTAGCAGCAGCTCACTCGACGAGCAGCGGTGAGACCCTGCGTCGTCGTACGGCGCTGTTGTTTTGTCAACATATCTTGACTTCAGCACTACGCCCCCCAAAAAATCATGGGAAATAAAGGGGCTGGGAGCGTGCATCTGGGAAATCTCCACCCAGCAAAAACCGCCGCACAACTTTCTTGTATTTGAAGCTTTCAATGAAATGGAAATTAGCCTTTAATCCATGGCCAAGTTGAGACCTGTCGCTTCCCCTGGGGCAAAACTCCAGTTCTGGACGTGGCCAAGGTTTACCCTTTCAAGTTGTTCAAGCTCTGGGATTCACTTCAGACCTTAAATTTGCTGCTGTAATTTCTTTGCTTGTTTGCCACGATGCCTGCCCTCTATGGACTCTAGATTACTCTTTCTAGTCGCTGTCCTAAATTTTGGAGTCACTACAGGCACCTTGGCGGTAGCTTTTTAGCCAGCTTTTTATATCAGTTTTGTGAGCACACTGCTAAAGCAGGGTAGTCTCTCTGGTATGTCAGCTCTATAAGCTTTGGTCTGGAAGCTTCAGTCTGGAAGCTTTGTCCTGCAAGCTTTAGACCGTCTTGCAGATATCTCATTAATACTTGAATGCTCTTGATATAGTACAAAATATTCTAAATGAAAAACTCTCAGCACAATTCTACTCACCATTTTTGGGGTTGGCTCCCAAATTTACAGATTAATCAACAGATTGGGTTAGGCTATGCCGTTATTCTAGGCATCACAACGATTGGCGTTGCAACCGGTAATATTGTGGGAAATTCTTACACTCACAAAGCCCGGATATACGAAGAAGACTCGGTAAGAGAAACAGTTGAACTCTATGAACTTCGGAAAACTCTGATAGGGTTGCAATTGAGCATTAGTCAGCTAGAAAGTTTATCTAGAAACTCAGAACAGTTTCAGAGAGAATACGCTAATTTAAGAACTCGGGCTGATCGACTTAACAACCGCTGGTCAGACTTTAAAGCGGTTCATCATGACAAAGCGGAAGAGGGTTTTGAGGAAACTGAAGCGGAAATGGAAGTCTACGAGGCCATCCTAGAAGCCCATGACAGTCAGATCACAGCCTATATCAATCAACTCCTAGCGCTGCCCGCATCACCCGCATCAATTGATGACGCGACTGAGCTGAGCCTTAATCCAATAGCTGTTCAGGAAATTTTAAGTGATACACCCAACAACGCAGGGTTAGCGCTACTTCAAAAATTTTCAAGTGACTTAGGTGAACTGACAGATACCATTGCTTTGGAAGAGTTAGAAGAAGCTCAGGAGAATGTTATAGAGGCAGCAAACTTACGTAACCAGATCATAGCCTTGAGCATTGTTGCCTCCGTCGGGCTTTCTATTGTATTGGCCGCCTCGATTAGTCGAATGATCA
>JAAUPS010000189.1 GCA_012033015.1 Phormidesmis sp. RL_2_1 | reverse complement strand
ACTGAGGAGGCGCTGCGCACAGATACTGAGGTACTTTAGGTGCTGCGCACAGACCTAGGCGACCATCGATGCCACCAGCTCTCGATCACTTTAAAGAAAATAGCAGGACTCACTAAGCCAATGCGAGGGACAGGGCGCAATTGCTTAGCGAGGTACACCTCTTTGCCATTCTTGCTCCAGCGCACGTGATCAAACACTTGATGGAGAATATACAACCCTCGGCCACAGTCACTGATGCCAGAATAATCTAAAGGTTCATCTGGCAGCAGACAAGTGCAGCTCGCTGGCATTTCAAAGCCATCGCCTTGGTCAGAAACAATCCACCAGTAGTAACCATCTGCTTTGGCATGACGAACCGATACAACCTTGTGAGGATCCAGTCGATTCCCATGTTTGGCTGCATTGACCAGGGCTTCTTGCAAACCCAGCCGTAGCTCGTCACGCAGTGGGTTAGGTGCTGGCTCTAACAGCGCATCCAAAATGGGGCGCAAATACAACGTAGATGTAAAGCTGAGGCTTTCCCAAGATGCGAAACTAAGACTTTCCCAATTCTGTATAGATGGCTTCACGGACAGAGACTCTCTACAGTAGACGACGTTCCAGGCGCAGCACAAATCAATCAGGCTACACAAGTAACCCTAAAACAACTGACTTAAATACAAGGTTAAAAACAGCACACCTAAACCAGATAAGTGCACAAACCAGATAGGGCAAACAAGCCAGACATCTAAACGCTTAACTTAATGAACACTTAAACTTAATGAACAGTTAACCTAACGAACAGGTAACTTAACGAACGGTTAACTCAATGATTGTCTAAATGGTTTGAGCGGTTTGAATGGTTTGATAAACGCAAGCTTTAAAGAACTATAAAAAAACTATGAATCAAAAACTGCAAATCAAAGAATGTGAATCAAAGGGTGTAAGTCGAAGAATGATTCAAAGAAATTACAAACCATTTATTTTGATATATCTCTAGTTTACCAGAACACATAAGTAGATGGCGCAGGTGTAAAAAATATTGATCTTCCGTGATGTCTCTATGGTGACTGTCAATGGCATATCTTTTCAAAGATGATCGTTGTCACAGACATGCTGCTTAATATGTGGACAAACCATTTAGAGATTCTGAATTAAGTTTTAGGAGAATTCAAAAGCCTTGTTAGCAAAGGGATATCAGATTTTTTTGCTGGTGTTTAGAGATATTTTAATCTTCAGTTTTAGGCATGATAACCCTGTTCATAAATGCGAGATATGAGGCAATCAGGCGGATGTATTTCTGGCTATTAAGAAAATGTTGGAAAATGTTTTGAGGTAAAAATACGTATTTTCTTTAGCCAAAGATAACGACTGTTCTTACGGACAAAAAAACGTATCAATGGCGAGCATATCCGCACTTAAGTAACTGTTTGTTTGATTAAATACCTATCAATTAGAGGATCCCTGTTGTAAATAGTGAGATGTTCCGGATGGGGTTTGAGTTGTTACGTATAACTACCGTTGCCCCAAAGGCCGTTATCTATGCCAAATTTTCGTCTCATGGGTGGGACGAGGGGGCAATGGCAAAATGTTAAAAATTGTTGCAGAAACCCAGGATGCTATCCGTATTAAAGGCAAATCCGAGCAGTTTCTGCCACCAGGGCTGAGGAATCTTGGGCGAGTTTTTGCAATACGGGGATCGCTTCAGGGTCGGTGGCAAAGTGGCCAAGTGCTTGAGCGACCCGGTGGCGTACTTGCCAGTCTTCGCTGTCGGCGTAGGGCAATAGTAAGGGAATGGCACGGTCGTCTTTGAGTTCACCGAGCGCCCCAATGGCCGAAACTGAGACCAGTGAATTATCTGAATTGAGTGCCGATTGCAGCAGGGTAAAAGCGCGGCGATCGCCCATCTCTCCTAAGCAGGCCACAATGCTCATTTGGACGAGCCATTCGGATGTCGTATGATATAGCGTTTGCAGATCGTCTAGCGCATCTGTGAGTTTGAGCGCTGCTAAGGAGTCGGCAGCGGCAGCTTGCACATCTGATTCAGGATCGCCAAGTGCAGCAGTGAGGAGTTTGAAAGCAGCGGGCTTATCTTGCTCGCCGAGGGTGGAAATTTGGCTGACGGCAGCGTAGCGAACGCGGGCGTTGCGATCGTCGCAAAGCGGGCTGATAAGCTCAAAGGCGAGCTTGGGATCGATGTCGCGCAATTGGTTAATGGCTGTGATGCGATCGCCAAATTTGTCAGAGGCTATCAGTTGGCGAATTTGCTCAGGGCTAGAAGTCATGGTTTTATGTGAATCTTGGCTGTTATCAGCATAAGAGGTTACAAAGCACATATGGGTTCGGGCCGAAACTGAATGGGTGTATTAATATCGGCGGTGTTGCCCATTGCCTTGGTGGCTTTATGTGGGTTGTGTGTAGGCCGCGCCTTTGCGCTCGACCTGAAAACATTGGCTCGAATTAATATTTACGCGCTGCTGCCCGCTTTGGTGCTTACGGGTGTCTATAGTTCTCGCTTGGCCGTCAGTAGCGTGGTTGGCATTGTCTTGGGATTTTTGCTCAATTGCGCCCTGTTATATCTGATCGCTCAGCACCTAGGACGCGCCTTAAACTTGCCGCTAGATCGTCGCAAAAGCTTGGTGGCAACGACGCTGCTGGCCAACTCAGGCAATATTGGGCTGCCTTTTGTGCTGTTTTCACTCGGCGAAGCTGCCCTAGCGCGGGCGGTGGTTTATTTGATTGCCTCGGCTATCTTTATCACCAGTGTGGGGCCTATTTTTCTCAAGGGAGAAGGCATTGGCGCTGGGCTCAAAGTTACGCTCAATCTGCCGGTCTTTTGGGCTACTTTTGCGGGTATCGCACTACAGATTTTTGCTTGGTCAGTGCCTGTCCCGATAGATCGGGCGCTGACGTTGCTGAGTGAAGCGGCGATTCCCGTGGCACTGCTGATGCTAGGGGTGCAGCTCTCACAAACTTCGCTCAAATTTGGCCGCTATGAGCTATTTGCGGCCAGCTTACGGCTGTTGGTTTCACCGCTGAGTGCTTACGGTATTGGTCGCTTGTTAGGACTGCAAGGGCTAGATTTATCGGTGTTGGTGGTGCAGTCGGCGATGCCCGTAGCGATCAATACGCTGATTTGGGTGACCGAGTTTGGTGGTGATACCGTACGAGTTGCAAAAACCATTGTGGTCTCTACGCTTTTGAGCTTTGTGAGTTTACCTATGGTGCTGTGGTTGGTTAACCGTTAGTCACCTTAGGAGCGACTAGAAACACCGCTGGAAATGACGGTGCATGGCGTTGCCACAATCTGTTGGCCCGTTTGGTATATGTAGAGACCAATGTCACCGCTGTAGTCGGCGATCGCATATTCATAAAAATCATCCCCTTGCGTTTGGCTAAAGCTATAGCGCAGGCCCTCTACCGGATCTTGCACGAGCAAAGGCTGATTTAAATTTGGGTCAATATCGTCGTATGTGATGTCACTGCTCAAGGTCAGCCCATCGGCACTGTAAATCAGCTGATCGGCTGTAGAGCGGCGGAGGGTGACCTGATAAAGACCCTCACCGCATTGGTACTGAGCGCTCCACCCCACCGCCGGTAGGCGAGCATAAAAAAGCCTCTGCTGTGGGGATATAGGTTTGCTCAAAAGGCGGTTCGGGGATTTCCTCACGACCAGTGATGCACTCATCAGGTACCCCGTCATTATCAAAATCTACACGAGAGTCGTTGTTGAAGCCGTCACCGTCACAATCAATAGCTGGGCCGACGGGTTCACCAACGGCCGTTTCTGTTTTATGACGAGTAGATGGACTAGATTGACTAGATGAACTGAGGGCAGATGGACTGAGGGCAGATGCACTGTGAGCGGTCTTAAAGGCACTCATCACCGGTTTACAGACAGCTAACAGCCCTCCTAGAAGCATGAGGGAGGCGCAGAGCGTTAGTTTGTGATCTGTTTTCATATTGTTTAGGGGGGGCTAAGCCGAATCGTAGCACCAACTTTTTTTGATACTTATCAGGGGGTGGTCACCTTATTCAACTGTACCTTCGTGCTTTACCTTTATGCTCTGGCGGGTTGGTGCGTGTGTCCGATATTTTTGAGGTGCTTTTTAAGTGCTCCAGTTTAAAAACCCCGATATTTGGCTGGCCAGCGTTGTTGGATCAAACGGCTTGTTGATTACGCCATTAGCCCCCATAGCATAAAACTTTGTGCGATCAGTCGCTTTGGATTTAGCGGTTAAAAAAATGACGGGGATAGATTGGGTCGCCGCATCGGCTTTGAGTTCACTTAAGGTAGCAACCCCGTCCATATCAGGCATCATGACATCTAGCAAAATGGCATCTGGCTGGTGAATTTTGGCCTGCTGAATCCCTTCTTTGCCTGAGGTGGCTGTCAACACTTGCCAGCCGCCTATCATCGTCAGACCGATGCGGGCGATGGTTTGAATATCGACTTCGTCATCGATCATCAAAATTTGACGCTCATTTGACGGGGGATTTGACGGGCGATTTGTCGGATTGTTCATAGTTCACAGGTCATGGCTCGCTGGTCATACCAGCATAAGCCTATGACTGGGGCGGTGTTGGTAAGGTGAAGTAAAACGTACTGCCTTGCCCATGAATGCTTTTGACCCAAATACGGCCTTTATGTTGTTGGATAATTTCTCGGCAGATGGCTAAGCCTAATCCGGTGCCGCCTCGCTCGCGAGCATCGGAGGTATCAACCTGTTGGAACCGCTCAAAAATAGTTTCTAATTTATCGCTGGGAATGCCTCGGCCGTAGTCTTTGACTAAAAACTCGACTTTGCTGTGAGTAGCGGCTCTGTTGGCGTGGCTACTGCTGCCAGTATCACTGCCAGTATCACTGCCAGTATCGCTACCGGTGTCGCTGCCGGTGTCACTGCCGGTGTCGCTGCCGGTGCTGTCGTGCGTTAGGCCAGTCGCTCGTGCGGCAATGACCACCGTTGCCCCTCGCGGTGAAAACTTGATGGCGTTGCTCAACAGGTTGGTGAGCGCCTGCATAATATGGTCAGGATCGGCCCATACTTCTAGGGCCTCAAGGGGCGTGGTGCTAGCTTCAGTGGATTGCCCGTTGGCAGAAACCGCCAATAGGGTAATGCCATAGCTGTCGGCCATGGATTGCATAGATTTGGTGGCGTTTTCGATGAGTTCGGCGCTCAAGCAGCGAACTGGGGACATGCTCACTTGGCCAGAACCCATGCGCTCTAGATCGAGCACGTCGTTGATCAGCCTGGTGAGGCGCTCTGTGTTGTTGAGGGCGATATGGATGAGTTCTTGGGCCTGCTCGCCTAGATGCCCTAGCTGGCCCGTGGACAATAGCTTGAGTGAGCCGTGGATAGAGGTGAGAGGGGTGCGTAATTCATGACTGACTACTGAGACAAATTCGTCCTTGAGTCGTTCGGCTGCTTTGCGATCGCTAATATCGCTAATTAAGCTAAATAGCCCCTGCACTCGACCCTCCTGGATATCGGGCATGTAGCTAATGCTGGCCCAGCGCCGCTGCCCGTTGCTGCGAATCATTCGGCCTCATAGGTAACTCTTTCACCGGTAAGGGCTTGCTCCAGATAGGGCAGCATTTGCTGGTACACTTCTGGCGACACAATGTCATTCACCTGTCGGCCCTTGATTTGCTGGTAGGGAATGCCATACCAGGTTTCATAGGCGTAGTTGTTAAAGCGATAGCGATGATAGGTATCGATGTAGCCCACTAATGCCGGTAGGGCATTGGTGACGAGGCGGAGCTGTTTTTCACTGCGTCGCATGGCAACTTCACTTTTTTGCCGTTCACGCATTTCTTGGCGCAGTTGCTGATTGGCTTCGGTGAGTTCAGCGGTGCGTGCATCCACGAGTTCTTCTAAATGATCCAACAGCTCTGCATGGTTAATGGCGACGCCAATTTGGCTGGCAAGCTGCTGCATCAGATCAATTTCTAGCGGACTCCAGCGCCGAGGTTGATGGCATTGATGGGCAATCAGTAGGCCCCAAAAATTATTTTGCGGCTGATTTTGCGGCTGGTGCTGCTTTTGGTCTTGAGCTGGAGGGCGAGACTGGGTCAAAATTGGCACGACTAATTCAGATTTCACCGAAAGGGCTTCGAGAATGGCGAGAATTTCGGGGGCTGCGCCTAGCCCTGCTGTGGTGTCGATGACAGAGACCGATTGCTGCCGGTAATGGTCGATATAGGTGGTGCTTAGCAGGGGGTTGCTCTCTGGGTTGTAGACAGAAGTGCCCACATGGTAGGGCGAGCAAAGGCTGTGCTGAGGATCGATTACAGCTTCAGCCGGAATGGCTGCGCTAAGTTGTGATGGTGCTGCGCTGGGTGCGGATACTTTTAAGATTAAAACGCGATCGCAGCCCAGCAGTCCCTGCACTTCTATCACGGTAGTTTGTAATATCTCTTTGATGTCTGAAGCTTGCGCCACTTCACGGGTAATTTCGGCGAGCAAATGGCTTTGGCGATACTGACCCTCCAACTGGCGTTGGCTCTTGTGCTGCTCAGTGACATCAATGCCCGAAGAAATCACAAACTCGACTTGACCTTGGGCATCGGTCAAAACCGTATTTGACCAAGCAATCACATGTTGTTCGCCGCTTCTGCTGAGCCAAGTGGTGCGCGAATAGGCGTTGGTTTGGCCCCCAATCAGCCGCTCGAAGATCGCCTGCATCGCCCGTCGCTCGGCTGGCAGTAGCAAAAAATCCCATGCGCATTGCCCTTGCACCTCTGTTTCCAGATAGCCGGTGATATTTTCACAACTGCGATTGAAGCGCTGAATTTTTCCCTGATTATCGAAAACAACAATCAGCGTTCCAGCGCTATCGAAAATGGTCTCTGTATCTAGAGTCGGCAAGCTGATTCCTCCCAAAGCGCGATTCAATCGAACAGAGCAAGGTCGAATCACTCAAATCCTACTCTGCTAGCGTATCTTTTTGGAAATGACCTAGTTCTTCATAATTTACTCAGATTTGATTGTTAGGGTAAGAACTGTAACGACAGACAAACGACGGACAAAACCGATGGAATATCTCTATTACTTCGCTAATACGAGTTTAGTTGTGCGCTTGTTAAGCTATCTGTCTAAGCAGGCAGCCTTTCCTTTGGAGTTGGTAACGGTCATCTATCTGGTTGATCGCTGGGTTGTACGGATTAGGCTCACATCCCCTCTAGAGCCTAATCGAGAGCTTGACTTTAAGGCTTTTCTGAACGAAAACGGTTGTGAATATACTTTGGTTCCTTCGATTGCTAAAGCGCTAAAGGGTTTGGATAGTGGTATGCCCATCACTGAAGTGATGAATCAGTATCATGTGGTGGTGGTCTCCCATGGCGCGTTGCAAACGAGAGATATTGAAGATTTTCGGGTGACCTTTGTGCGGGGATTGGGTTACTGCCCGCCCAGTTTAGTCTAAGGCTTTGGCGCTAATACACCTGTGGTTATCAGACTTGATGGACTTAGGCATGGACTTAGGCATGGACTTAGGCATGGACTTAGGCATGGACTTAGGCACGGCAGGCTCGCGCCAACTGATTGCGCAGGCGAGTAGCAAGTTCGGCAGGCGCTACCGCTTTATTGACAAAATCGTCAGCGCCTGCTCTAAAAGCCTGTAGGCGGAGGTCGTCCTCCCTGTGCATGGTTAAAAACAAAATAGGCAGGCTGTGAAATCGGGCATCGGTTCTGAGGAGTTGACAAAGCTCAATACCGTTCATTTCTGGCATTTCAATGTCTAAAACGAGGATATCGACTTGGGGCAAGGGGGGTGGCGATGCGGTGAGCCACTGCCACAGTTGGAGAGCGCTTTCAAAGGTGTTGACAGCAAAGCCCCAAGGTTTAAGGGTGGTTTTGAGCAGAGAGAGAATTTGAGGATCGTCGTCGGCGATCGCAACTTGTATTTGGCTGGTGCTGTTTTTGAGAATGTCAATGGCTGCTTCGATAATGTACGGCGGCAGGGCATTGCGATCGGTAATCAGCTCTACACCCTGTTTCACTAAGTTGAGCCGATGGGTCAGCGCGAGCTGATGGGTTAGCACCACAATCGGCATGGCCGTTGTTTGCCGAACTGTTTGAATGAAGGAGGCGACAGTGTCATCTACAGACGCTCCATCTACAGACGCTCCATCTGACGATCTAGACGATCCATCTATACAGCAGTAGTCAATGAGCA
The DNA here is from genome assembly GCA_012033015.1 of Phormidesmis sp. RL_2_1. Classification (GTDB taxonomy): domain Bacteria; phylum Cyanobacteriota; class Cyanobacteriia; order Phormidesmidales; family Phormidesmidaceae; genus Phormidesmis. The sequence goes on along the minus strand of JAAUPS010000189.1, from coordinate 2,067 downwards.
GTAGAGCAGGCAGTTGAAAGCTACTGGTAGCAGCGTTTGTTGGCATCGTTCCGGGATTGCTCCTGCAGGCCGTTTCAGGCTCGGTCTGTGGGTAAAAGGTTGGACAACTTAAGCCCGCCGCTACCGGCTGAGCCTGCTCTAGAGGGGGCCACGCGACAGGGGATCGATCTGAGGCCGGATTTGCGGGCTCAGCGACATCCTCAGCCGTCGTTGCAATCAGCACCTTTTCGGCCTGTTGGAGGCTGAGCACGACTTGGGCTTGGAAATTTGCGGCAGTGGCGGACTGTACGAGTTGTTGGCTGAGCGCCTTATCTTCACTGACAATCAGCAGTCGGGGTCGGCCTGATTGGACTGAGGCCAAAACCAAGTTGACAGCACTTTGAACGGTAGCTTGCTCTAAAGTCTGGCGCAGTTGTGTGACTAAAGCTGCGATCGCTGGCGCAGAGAGCAACGTCACTGCTTTGTCAGCTAAAGGGACATCGGTATCTGCCTCTGGTTGTGCGTCTGATGCTTGCTCTGGCGAGGTCTCATCGGGTGCTGATGCTGCCTCAACTGCACCAACTGCGCCAAATAATTTGATGGCCCGCAATTGGGTTTCTATTTGGCGGGCAATGCGTGAACCGTCAGGAATACCAAAACTGCCCAAGGAGCCTGCAAGCTTGTGGGCAGTCATCTGAGCGCTGTGGTGCAGTTCAAGGTCTAGGGTATTAGCTTGCAGCGCCTGAGCGGTTGCTTCAAGCACCCTAATTTGCTGATCGGCTGTACTGAGATAGCGTTGGCAAGCTTCGGCGATGGCTTGGGTGGTTTTATCATCGCTTGAGGGTGTGGCTGCAATATTATCTGCAACCTTATCCATGATGGGATCGGCTGGGGCCATGCTCCACGAGCGACTCCAAGCAGCGGGCAAATCTGGTTGAGCGCTGTCTGCCTCACGTTGTGTGCCCAACGGCTCATCTATTGTTGGCGTTTCGGCTGTTGGCGTTTCGGCTGTTGGTATTTCACTGAGCATTTCTGTAGGTGCCCGTGGGTTGCTTAATTTAATTTTTTCATTGAGCCGATAGCCCAAGCCGTAGACGGTTTTGATCAAGTCTTTAGGGGCACCTGCTGCTTTGAGCTTGTACCGTAGTCCTTTGATATGGGTACGAACGGCATCTTCTCCAGGCGGTGTCTCAAACGACCACAAGTCATTGATAATGCTATCTAAGCTATAGACCCGATGGGGATGGCGAAGAAACAATTCCATCATTGAGAATTCTTTAGGGGTTAGCCGCAGCGGTTGCTCGTTGTAGCTGACTTCGCAAGTGCTCGGATCTAGCGCGATCGCACCCCAGTGCAACACTGGCGGCAGCCCTCTATAATCACGCCGTAGCAGGGCTCTAACCCGCGCGCACAACTCATCAAAAATAAACGGCTTCACCACATAGTCATCGGCCCCGGCATCCAGCGCCTTCACCTTTTCAGCAGTGCTCTCTTTCGCGGTTAAAATCATCAGCGGGTTGCTGTAGCCGTGATCGCGAAATCGCCGACAAAACTGAATGCCATCCCCATCAGGCAAGACCAGATCCAGCAGAACCAGATCATAATCAAACAGATCGAGATAGTTTCGGCCTGTCTCTCCATCTGTGGCAATATCGACTGCATAGCGCTGGTGTATGAGGCGCTCTGCTAGTGACTCCATCAGAGCCTCATCGTCATCAACTAACAAAATGCGCATCGGTAAGCCCCTTAGCCCGCCTTACTGCACTTTCATGATAAAGAGCGCATAGCTTGAAAAATGTTCACTTGTCGCTTTCAAGCCGATAGTTTGACAAAAAGTAATCTGATTCAAAGCATTACTCTCACACTTTGAAGGGAATTGTTAATCTCTTCAAAGTAATGTTTCAATTAGCGCTTAAAAATTTGCCTCCCATAGCAAAGTCAAGGATGCATTCTTACTTTGTTTTGGTGAGCATTCCTTGTTTTGGTGAGCATTCCTTGTCTTGGTGAGCATTCCTTGTCTTGGTGAGCATTCCTTGTCTTGGTGAGCATTCCTTAGCGCCGTACGACGACGCAGGGGTCTCACCGCTA
>JAAUPS010000410.1 GCA_012033015.1 Phormidesmis sp. RL_2_1 | reverse complement strand
GTTGGATGAATCTCATGCTGTGCGGCTAATTCAGCCGTCGTCTTATCGCCACGAACTGCCGCGATCGCTATTTTCGACTTAAATTCTGGACTGTACTGTCTACGTTTTTGCTCATGAATTACTCCTAGCACTTTTTGAGTGATTCAGAGCTTTAGCTACCTGTCTAGTTTTTCGGGTCCACTATAGATCACGGCTGAGTGAAGGCGATGAGGAATCTTTGCAGCACAGGCCGCAGCGTAGCCACCGCCTGACGAAACGCCCATCACTGAGAATTTGCTATCCCCAGAGCATCGGCGAGAAATGACACATCCTTTGTCCAATCAGAGAAGCCGCGATTTGGCCGGAAGTCTGAGCGCCCTATGCCTGGACGATCTGGCGCAATCAGTCGTAAGCCCAACTGTGTGAACGCTTCATTGCCTAAGAGCAATGGTTCTAAACGACAGTTTCCGCCACCATGAAAGTAGAGAACAGGATGACCGTCAGGGTCGCCATACTCTGCGTAGGCTAACTGCCGATTGTCAGGCAGCATCAGCAGATTGGTTACCTTCATGATGACTTCCTTAAGTAGAGCGCCAAGCGTAGCATCTATCTTGTTATTTTGACCTTTATGGGGTCGTGCAGTTAGCTAGGCGAGACCTCTTACGAAGCCCTGCCTAGCTAACTGAGCTGGGCCTACCTCACAGTCTTGATGTGCGGATGGAGAAGCTACCTAGCAATGTCAGACCATGATCAGTTTCTATCGCTATCATGATTGAGTTCTTCAATAGGGACTGTATGAGAGGTTGCTATGGAAAACTTATCAAACTTCCAAGCCGTGATCATCACGCCAGCCATTCAAATCCTACCCATTGCAGCCCTGATTGGCCTAGTCAGCGGAGTAGCGGGTGGGCTTCTATCAACTATCATAGTTTGTTGGCAAAGTAGATCAGCCATATCGCTTGAGAGCCTTATTAGCAATCTCTTCGGCTATTCACTAATCGGTGTTTTGTTATTGACGACTTCCGCATTCCTCTTCTGGAATAGCGATCCAACGAAGTCTGTATCGACACTGTGTCAAGAATGCTTGATCGTGATACCTGCTCTCTTCGTAGTGCCAATCAGTGAACTGTTGAGCAGTCTTCATTGGAAAGGGTTAGACGGTTATAACATCTTCAGAGGTTCAGTCTCGCAAGGCGATGAAGAAGAATGACACCTTTAACTCAAGCAGAACTCTTAGCCTTCTATCCCACACTGCTGAATTTTACGGTCAGCGGAGCAGCTGTAGGGTTGGTGGTTGGGCTATCAGATGCGCTGATCAGACGGCGGCCAAATTTTCTCAGAGATAGTCAGAGTGGATTCAAATTGAACTATTCACTGATTGCTCGTTATGCACTTCGACAGATCACATGCATGGCGCTGTTTTTCGGTTTGTTAGCCTATCCTGTTTACTCGTCTGACATGATGCCAAAAGACGAGATTACTCCCTTTATCATTCAGCAAGCCCTTCTACTCATAGTCCTCTTTCCAATTGCCAATATTATTGAGAATGCCATTTCTAATAGTTAAGTGACTTGAACTTTAGACTTAGTACATTTGAGTAGAACGTAAGCTGTGTCAGAAGGAACCGTTTTGACACAGAGCGGGAAATGTCTGAAAAGAAACCAACGGCTGCTTCTTGATGTCTCAAAACTCGTGTTAAAATCAAAGTGTCAAAAGTAGTTGGCTCTTATGAGTTCTGACGCACAAGAGTGGCGATCTTAGTACTGACTTTAACGGTAGTGATCGCTTGATAGTTTGACCTCATTCGCGAGGTGTCCCATCAGGATTGAAATATTTGCTTCTAGACTTCACTTGCTTGAGTGTAGGGTAACCCCAGAGATACGAACCGTCCGAGCATTCTTCAGCCATCTCTTCAGCTAAGTCTAGAAAGCTTTCCAATTCTTGCGGCATAGGGCCGCCGCTGATTTGATAGTAATATTTTGCTCCAATCTCAGGGCCAAACTCTTCTCCTATAGCTTGATTTTCCCTGGTCGCATCGCTCACTATTAGGCGGTAATCGTCATTTACAGCAGTAACTACTTCGCAAGCTGTTGGAGCCGATGCAGAGTTGAACGACTGCTCAATAGCCAAGGCGATAAAAACTAGAAAACCACCTACAATAGCACCAGCTAAAAATGAATGTCTGTCGCCTTTGGTTTCAGACTTTACTTCTCGCATCAAACGTTCTCCACAGCTATGTCAGACAGTCAGGGTTATTTCATTCTAGACAACAACGGGAATGCTAGGGGAAGTCGTTTACTGCCATCTTTTCAGCCATGAGTACATTAGCCATCGTAAAAGCCTTTGAAGACTTACCTGATGCCCGACGGGGAGCAGGCAAACGCCATCAGCAAGCACTCTGTTTATCGCTTTTCACCCTAGCAGTGAGCGCAGGTTGCCGAGGTTTCTTGGCCATCAGTGATTGGCTCGATAGCTATCGAAAGGAGCTTCTAGCGCTGTTCTCACCGCCCAAAGACCGCTTGCCTTCCTACAGCACGATTCGTCGAGTCCTGCTGAGCTTGGACTACGAAGCCTACAGTCTGTGTTTAGCCAAATTCTTTGAAATTGAACCGTTAGCCGGTGAAACGGTGGCGCTAGATGGCAAGGTGTTAAGAGGGTCGTATACACGTGATACGCCTGCCAGTACAACAGAGTCTCACCGAGCTATCCAACTCGTGAGTGTCTATGTCGTCGAGCGAGGTTTGATTTTGCCGGTTCAACAGGTGGATAAAAAGAGCAATGAGATCACTGCGTTGCCCCCTGTGCTCAAGACATTAGCTCATCGGGGTGTGGTCTTCGCATTTGATGCACTCAACACCCAAAAAAACATGTGAGCAGATTATTGACTCAGGTAATCACTACTTGGGTGCGCTCAAAGGCAATCATGGCAACTTCTTCAAAGCCATTGAGTCGAACTTTCAGTCAGAGGCTCATATCCATTCAGTGGAAACCGGTCATGGTCGGGTAGAGCGACGCACCGTTAGCCTCTGTCGCAATATCGACTTGTTCCCACAGGCATACCAGTGGTCAGGGCTGAGGACGGTCATCAAAGTCACCAGCTATCGACATATTTTCAAAGGCCAGTATCTGTTGATCAAAGAACCCGCTATCCGCTATTACATCAGTTCTTTGGAAGAATCAGTTGAATCCTTTGCGCGGCGCATTCGGGAGTATTGGCAGGTAGAGAATAAAGTTCACTATGTGCGAGATGTGACCCAGGGTGAAGACGCTTCTCGAATTCGGGTGCAGCCGTTACCCAACAACTTTGCCATCGCCCGTAATTTAGCGCTCAATTTGTACCGCGACTATGGCTTTGTCAACATGGCTCAAGCCCAACGAAAAGCCGGACAGGGCTTCGATTTACTCAAAGCTCTCTTTAGAATGAAATAGCCCTGTGAAAC
>JAAUPS010000409.1 GCA_012033015.1 Phormidesmis sp. RL_2_1 | reverse complement strand
ATGGATCGACAAGTGAACGAGTTGAAGGTGCAGTGTCTGGTGCTCAATCGGATGATTCAAGTCGCTAAGCCGGATAGCTATGCCTGTTAATCGACCAATAGCCCTCTATCAAATGTCAACTACATTTGCGCTTAGACGACAACTATAAAAAAATCAAATCTCTCCTCACATAAACGACAACTATGATTAACGCGACAACTATGATCGTCCCAAACCCGTCTCTTTCTCAGGCATCGCCTTGGTTTTTTCGCTATGTTTTGCAGCCGAACGTTTGCGGTAGCTCTCAGAGTGAATCTCAACGATAAGGGCATGATGCACAAGGCGATCGACAGCAGCAACCGTCATCATGTCGTCAGCAAAGATAGCGTTCCACTGACTGAACGGCTGATTAGCCGTGACCAATAGGCTTCTGCGTTCATAACGATGAGCGATGAGTTCAAAGAGAACTGAGGTTTCGGCCTCGGACTTTTTGACGTAGCCCAAGTCGTCAATGACCAGTAGATCGTAGCGGTCAAGCTTCTTAAGCATTGCCGGTAGTACAAGCAGCAACTTCGCCTGCTGCAGTTGCTGTACGAGACTGGTCGCCGAGAAAAACTTAGCTCGCTTGCCCCGTTCAATAGCGGATCTGGCTAGCCCGATGGCAATATGCGTCTTGCCAGTTCCCGAGGGGCCGAAGATCAAACAGTTCTCAGCGCGCTCTAGCCAACTGATGTCAGTGGCCAGATGCATCAGTGGCGCGGGGTTAAACTCAGGAATATGAGACCACTCGAAGTTTGATAGCGTCTTGGAGCCAGGGAAGTGCGCTTCTTTCAAGGTTCGCTTCAGCCAGAGCTGCCATCTTCTCTCCACCTCCAATTCGCAAAGTGCTAGCAAGAATTGGGCGTACGACCACTGTTCCTGCATCGCTTGGTGCTGCAAGTCCTCCCAGTGGCTGAGCATGTGAGAGAGGCGCAGCTTTCTGAGATGCCCGCCTAGACTTTGGTACGGGCTGTCGGACGGCGTGGCTGACTGGCTCTGTGTGATTGTCGCCACTGTTGTTGTCTGCTTCGAGCGGTTCGATAAGTCGCTTTGGGCTAAGGAGTTGGTCATAGGAAGATAAGTCATGTTGTTTAACGCTCACCGTTGGCATCTGTGTGCCAGTGAGCAGTTGAAAATGCTGGCGCAGGCCGACCAATGTCAGTCGTCCGTCAGCGAGTTGTTCGTCGAGATAGTTTGCAACCGCCAGCGCCTTGTCTTGCGTCGCTGCGATGTAGAGCGCTTCGACAATCAGGACAGCCGCAGAGTCTAACTCGAAGCGTTCTTTGATCTGCTGCCAAAGGCGACGGTAGTGGTCATTAGGCAGTAGGTCGTCACGCCAGGTGCAGTAGAGAAAAGCTCTGGGCTTGCGCCGCAGGCCCTCAATGACATGGCGATAGTTGATGCAGCGAGCGCGGCGCTTGTCTTTGCTGCTCACCCGCATCCGAGGCAGTTCGACCACTTGCTGCTTGCCGATGTAGCCTACGATGCGGTCGTGATAGAGCCGTAGCTCTAACTGTCTGCCTATCAGCCGAGACGGCACGGTATAGAGAATGCAGCGCACATCTATCGTGCTGTAGCGACTGACGCGGGCCGTCAGCAGTTCATAGTCGCAGCTACGGTACTTCGGCAGCGGTTGCAGCTTTTGTTGTTCTTCTGCAAATTTCTGCTGATGACGCTCGTTGAGCTTGGCCACTGACGCTTCGATGAACTGTTGATAGGCCGCTACACTTTCAAAGTTGGTATGTCCACGTAGATAAAGCGCTTGCGTGATGCGGTTCTTCAGATGGCCGTGTGGTGACTCAATAGCCCCATTCTCATGGGCGATGCCTTTATTGTTGCGTGTCGGCTCTAACCGATAGTGGTCGCACAGCTCTTCGTAGTAGTCAGTGAGCTGTTTGCGCTGCTTCCCACGGGCGTTGCGATAGGCTGCGCTGAGACTATCGGTACGATGCTGCTTTGGCGCACCACCACTGGCAAACAGCGCATTTTGCAATCCTTCGGACAGCGCGATGAAGCTCTCGCCGCCCTGGATAACCTGCGCGTATTGCCAGCCGCTGTAGGCCAGTCGGTAGTGGTAGATGAGATGCTCGAACGGCTTGCCGTTGATGGTGACTTCAATCTCTTTGAGTTCGGTGAAGTCCGAGAGTCCTATCATCCCTGGCTCGTGGCGCAGCTCGAACATCACTTCGGGGGCTGGGCCGTGAACCGCTTTCCACAGCTTGACCCGACGCTGAACTGTCCGCAGCACCTGTGAGTATTGGCCTGGATACTGTTCTTGCAGGTACTCGAACAGTGTCGTTGGCTTTAGTCTTGGTTCGCGCCGTAGCATCGGTTCGAGTTCGCTCTCCCACACATCGGCCAAAGGATCTGGTTTAGTCCGCCAGTCACGCACTCGACCTCGATTCGGCTGATAGTTGCCTGACTCTATTCGTTGGCCGCTGCGTCTTGATATCTGCGCCAACGCAGCGGCGTCCACCTGCGTTGCGCCGGTCTCTCTTGCTTTCATATACACCTGTCTTTGATACCTTTGGATGACTGACACTGGCCGCGTTCCCTTTCTGTAGTTGGGTTCCGCTGCTAGTGTCTTTTTTTTTTGCTGCGACAGCTACTTTGGCGCACTTCGCGTCGGCGTCAACCTAGCTGTCGTTTGGCGCTCGGTATGCGCCTTTCTTAGTGTCGTCTAATAGGGGCCAACAATCTCAACGCCATACTTATTTTCTAAATTCAGCATGACTTCTGCACTGACGTAGCCAGTATCTACATAGTGCACCTTCGGAAGTAGCTGCTTTTCAGCGAGCTTGTCATGAATTCGTGCCGTGACTTCCACATCCATCGAAGTGGCTGGAACCGTTTCCACATGGGTGATCAGATTAGGTCGCTGGTCATCGCAAGTTTCGGTCAAGTTCACGCAATAGCCTGTCCAGTGCGTCGTCCGTTTTGTCCGGTTTCTGGCCTCTACATCATAGGGAGATTCAATTACTTGTTTGCTAGGGGGCCGTTCGTTGCTAGCGCGAAGCCTAACCTGGGTGCCTTCCAGATAAAACTGTTGAACCCATACTTGGCGCAGCGTCTCAACTGAAGGCAACGCCCTGAGAGCCTGGATTTTCTCTGCCTCGGTTTCATAAATGTGGGCCAGCAAATGATGACCATCAACCCCCACTTGCTGCATCCATTCCTCACGCTTTGTGCCCTTGGGCAGCTTCGATAACTCAATCCGGATGCCGTATCGTTCATACCAGTCTGGGCTAACAACGGTTCTCAACCAATCTGGAGCCTCGAGTGATAGCTCATTGAGGGTATGGCGCAAGGTTTCTCCCACACATTCACAACGATTCATATCACGGATCGCACCCAAACACATGGGTTGAGTCCGTCCGCTGCTTTCCTCTGGCTTTGACTAACCCTTGGCG
>JAAUPS010000188.1 GCA_012033015.1 Phormidesmis sp. RL_2_1 | reverse complement strand
ATTGCCTCCAATGTTAAAAGCGTAGTAGTTGGCATATACTCGCCCTGGAATTTTGATGCCCGTGCTCGATCTCACCGTGACATCCCAGGCCGAGACCAATCCGTGGTTATTCTCCTCAGTCCAAGCGGCTGTTCCTGCTAGGGGGGGAGGGTTATCGCCACTGCTTGGATCAGGACTGACAAAATCAATTTCCCAAATACCTGCTTCACCAGCGCCGACCGTGACCCGGCAGGGAATAAAAGTGCCCCCGGTACCATCTCCTGGCCCCGCGACTTCTTGCGCTCTATCGGCAATTAATCCGCTGGTGCCGCAGGTGCCGCTGGTATTGTTGGGCCTGCGATAATTGATCGTGCCATTGCCTATGCCCGCGGCGCTAGAGCCCAGATCAAGGGTTTCACCTTGGTTGACATAGACTTTGATAATGGTTCTTCTTTGGACGCCGCCATTGGTATCTGTGCGGAATTCTAGGTAGGGGCGATCGCCCCCACTGCTGACTAGATCCTGACTGCCTTCAGCCTGGGCCGAGGGGGCATAAAAGCCAGCAAAGCAGCTCAGCAAGGTGAGGGCTCCAAATATGCTGAAGTGCCTTTTTTACCCATGGGTTAATTGCGAATCCTTAAAATAATCAAATCAATTAAAGTTAGTAAGCCCGAAGAACTGTTTTGCTCTACCTTGTGTCAGGGACTTTTTGAAAGTTTTGGGCTAGGGCTCATGCAAGGCGTTGCCCTGATCGGTAAAGGTAATATCAACTTCTTCGACTTTGAGAGAAATTTTTTAGGGAAATTTTTTAGGGAAATTTTTTAGGGAAATTTCTCTCAAAGAGCGCAACGTCATGTGCTCAACATCAATGCTTTGAGTTAACCAATAGCGATGGGCATTTTCAGTCCGACGGCGAACTATAGCGTTTGTCACTTGGCTTGAATACAGGCTTACTGGCGGAATCCGTACCGGGCAACGGGCCAAGTGACTCGCGGTATACGAATGCATCCGCATACCGCTATAAGAGGTGCTGTGACTGAGGTGTTGCGGCTGAGGTGTTGTGACTGAGGTGTTGCAGCTAAGCTGTAACGACAAAAAACTCAGAACAACTTGTTTGCTACGACATCTGTCTTAAATTTCCCCAACTTAAATTTCCCCAAAAATTTTCTTGCTAATGGTTTTGGGGAGTGTTTTCTTGAGATTGGTTTTTGGCGGGCTGTTGTTGAGACGGTGATGATGCCTAATAGCAAAAGGTTTGCGATCAGCGCCTGTCATTAAGCCAAAATGACGTTAAGCCAAAATGACGTTGACTAGTGGTTCGAACTTGGCGACCAAATCTGGGCGAGTGACCAATATTGGAAAAGGATGAGTGCTGTAGTTTTTGCCTACTGCTAGGGGAAAAGACGCCTTGCCATCTAGGGCAATCCAGCTTGCCCCTGCTGCTTGTGTAATGGCCCAAACCGCCGCAATGTCCCAAATTTTTGGGGTTGCTTCTACTGCACCAAGGCTGATGCCTGATGCCACCGTGAGTAAGTTGTAGGTGGCCACGCCAAGCATCCGAATTTTGCAAGGAAACGGCTTTTGTAGCACGTTAAGGCTGCGGGCACACAAACTAAATAAAATGTGAATTTGACGGTGTATCGGTGGCGATGTGAATGGCTTTGCCGTTGACAAAAGCACCGACAGGCATTTCTAAGCCAGAGTCACCGGGCCAAAAGCCATGGAAGTGTTGGGCGATGGGGGGGGATGTGGACATGGCCAAATACGGGGGTGCCTCGGTATAGTAGCCCTAATGAAATGCCCCACAGCGGTACGCCGCGGGTGAAGTTGGTGGTGCCGTCAATCGGGTCGATGACCCAGCACCAGTCTGTAGCAGGAAAAATGTGTGCGGCTTCTTCGCTGAGCACACCGTGGGTGGGAAAGGCTTGGGTGATGCGATCGCGCAATTCCTGATCTGCCCACTGGTCATATTCGGTTACCAAACTCCCATCAGCCTTTTGTGCGGCGGTTGCCTGACCAAAAGCGCCTAGCAAATGGTTGCCCACTGATTGGGTAACTTGCTGGGCAAAACCCGTTACCTCAGCCCAGAAATCGCTCTGGTCAATGGCTGACGCCTGCATGAAGATTGCTCCTAAGAATTTGCCGCATGGTTGATCTATCCAATACTAACGCCACCAAGACTCACACCCCAAGACTCACACCCCAAGTCTAACGCCACCAATACTAATATTTGCCAGCTATTTGCCAGCATGGCCGGGCCTAATCCAGATCGCTTTCCAGCGCTGCTGTGATGGCTTTTTTGGCATCCATTTGAAATTCTTGAATGTCTACTCGGCTCACTAGTGCGATCGCTACCAGCATCCCCACCGCCTGTGTTCCAAATACCAGCGCGTAAGCCGGTAAAAGCTGTTCAGCCGTGGGCTCAGCGACTGCCGCTGCTCCTGTCAAATTTTTTCCCAAAGACAATAGGCCGCCGCCTAAAACAGACGCACTGCCACGGGCCATCGCCTGCGCTAAGCCCCAGGCCCCAATGAACGTTCCGGCTGTTTCTGCCGCCGTTAAATCAATCATTAAAATAATCGAACCTGTGGTCAGGAGTCCCGCTGCCAAGCCAAACAAACCCACCATCATCCTCAGCATCATCGGATCAGCAGTGATCCCGGCCACCGCCAGCAGCACTAAACACACTGCCGCTGCCATACAGCCCACCTTAACCGTCCGCTTCTTCCCCATGATGGGCACCAGAATCAAGCTAGTGCCAATAATGCCCAGCAGTGTGCCTCCGCCAAAAAAACCATTCAAAGACGTGGTTTGGCGAATGGTCATACCAAAAATTTGCCCACCGTACGGCTCTAGCACCGTATCTTGAGCAAATAAACTCAAACTTAACACCAGCAAAAAGCAGAAAAATATTCCTGTTTGGCGGCTTGCCGTTAGCACCTTGAGCGCCTGTTTTAAGGTCACACTATCTTCTCTGGTGCTGGCGGTCGAACGCTGTTGCAGTCGAGAATAGCGCTTTTCTACTCCGAGGGTACTGACCACGGCTAACCCACATACAATGGCAGGGGCCACGATAAATAAGCGATTGATCGGCTCGCGTAGCTCGACCACCGACGATACGCCTTCTAGCGGCCCCAGCACTTTACCGATAATCCCCACGCCTGCCACAATCCCGAGCATCAGCATTGACCAGCCAATGCCGACAATTTGGGACTTGGTCTTTTCATCTGAGACATCTACTAGCAGCGCTGTAAAGGGTGTGGACGTAGACGATAGCGCCAGTCCATAAAGGGCAAATACCAAGCCTAGTAGCCCCACCCATGGATAGGCCCCCACGCCCCAGCCGAAGTCGGAAATATGCTCACCTAACTGCCACATCACCTGCACGGCGATAAAGGCTGTAGCCCACATGCCGCCAATTCCCAGCCAAATGTAGCCACTGCGGTGATGGCCTAGCAAGGGTCTAGCATCGGACATTTGGCCAAACCAAATTCGAGCTGGGGCCATGAACTGGTGCACTGCGATCGCACTTGCTGCGACCAAGGCAGGCACCCGCAATTCATCGATCATCACCCGGTTTAGCACGCCCAAAGTCAGTAGGGACATAATTCCGAGTCCCATATTGAAAGCGCCCAGTCGAAACATCGTAAACAGCCCAATTCGAGGTACTGGCTGCGAATTGCTAGAGGCTGTTGCCCCCACAGGGGTATCCGTTGTCATGGTTGTGTCTATCCGCTTTTTTTTCTTTAAGGATATCTCTATCGGGAGAATGAGCCAGCTAGGCACCAGCGCCCCGAAATATTGTGTTACACCCCCACTCACTTAAAACAAACTTAAAACAAACTTAAAACAAAAAAAGTCCAAAAAAAGCGGGTGACCATACTTGATCACCCGCAAAATGATGTACCTAAAATCTGTTGCCTGCAAATTTCTGTCTAGAAAATTTGACGCAAAATGCTAACGAAAAGGTAGTGAGTTGAGAGTCTCCCAACTGATAAACCCACTATGGCTTCTGTCGAGTTAGTGAGGCCAATAGTAATCGCTAGAAGCCTTGACTAGCCGCGGCTAACTCGACTAGCAAAGTAAGAATGCCTCCTTACTTTGCCATACCTACAAAAACGGCTTAGCGCTAGCTACTGCTCGTTGGCGTTACCGGCATCAGCCGGAGCACGATCATTCAAAGCAGGCTGATCGCTAGAAATGGTTACTTTCACAACTTTGTTGCGCTCGTCTTCAGCCTTGGGCAAAGTCAGCACCAAAATGCCAGCCTGGTAGTCAGCGCTGACGCCTTGAGGATCAATTGCAACAGGTAATGACACCACTCGCCGGAACGGGCCAAAGCGGAACTCGTTACGACGAACCTTTTCACCTTCAGTGGGCTCAGGGGAAGTGCGATCGCCTGAAATAGAAACCACCTCACGGCTTGCTTGAATATCAATCTGCTCAGCACTTATCCCAGGCAGTTGAACCTGTAAAGTCAAAGCATCCTCGCTTTCAACCAAAGCCACTGCAGGCGTCCAAGCGGTCGGTGTACTTTCAATGCCTGCAAAATCATCAAGTAGCTGATCAAGCTGTTTTTTTACAGAATTCATGTCCTGAAATGGTTGCCAGTAGCGAACAATCATTGGGTTGTCTCCAAAATGTCTGAGGAATTTCGATGTATTCATCATCGCCAAACACACCCCCTATCGTCCGGTGCTAAAACCCCCCTCTACTGGTAGAGGATGCCGACATTCGGCTACGGTACGGTTATCTGAACATTCCTTTCCCCTTTTTACCATGACCCAAACCACCCTCATCACCGGCGCATCTAGCGGCATCGGCCTAGAACTTGCTAAAGTCTTCGCCCGCAACCACTACAATCTCATCTTGGTCGCTCGCAGTGAAGACAAACTTTACGATCTGCAGCGTGAACTTTCACAACAACACAATATTGAAGTTGTTGTCTGCGCCTATGACCTGACTGATAAAGCCGCTCCCACCCAGCTTTATGCTCAACTGCAACAACAAAATCTCACGGTAGATGTGCTGGTAAACAATGCAGGCTACGGCGACTATGGCGACTTTATCTGCAGCGATTGGGAAAAGATCCAGGGCATGATTTTGCTCAACATTCTGGCTCTCACCCACCTTACCCGTTTATTTTTGCCAGCTATGTGCGATCGCGGCAGTGGCAAGGTGTTGAACGTATCATCCACCGCTGCCTTCCAACCAGGGCCGATGATGGCGGTTTACTTTGCGACCAAAGCCTATGTGCTTTCATTTAGTGAAGCCATCGCAGCCGAAACCGAAGCGCAAGGCATCACAGTGACCACGCTCTGCCCTGGCCCCACCCAGTCCAGCTTTATTAGCACTGCCAATATGGACAAAATGGCTCTTGCTAGCAGTGTCTCTGCCGATAAAATTCCCACCGCCGCCGAAGTCGCTCAGTTTGGCTATGACGCTTTGAGTAAAGGGAAAGTCGTTGCTGTGTATGGCCTTGCCAATCAGCTCCTCACCTTTTCTACTCGGTTAATGCCTAGAGGTCTCTTGCGCAAAAGTGTCAAACAGTTCTTGGCTGCCGAATAATACTGCCAAATCAATGGGCTGTGCTAGCGCCAAGGCAAACGCACCTTAAACGAAATAGAATCCTCTGAACGATCTAATTCTGCCTGCTTCTGAGCCGTCCTTTCCTGGGCCGTCTTTTCCTGGGCCGTCTTTTCCTGCGGGCCTAGGCTTTTCCTGGGCCAGTATCAACTCATCTGTCATCGTTTCGCGCTCATCTTTACTCCTCTCATTCTTTTTCCAGTTACTCGCCACCGCCAATCCCATACCCATCACCACATACCCCGACGCCTGCACACTTTCCAACTGCGCAAACCACTCAAAAAGTTCTGCCCCTACAAACAAAATGACAAAGCCTGCCAGCCAAACCCTCATGACACCTCCATGTAATTCACGTTTAACTAACGTTTACGAATCTGCTTCGCGCTTAGCATAACTGCATTCAGATGAATCAACTCAGAAATTGGTTAATCAACGCTAGAGTAGGAAGATAACTCGTATCAACGCTGAGCCTCCGTGAAAGACTACTCCCCCGAAGCGCCCTTTAGAGGCATTACCCTACTCTCCAGCCGAGAAATAGAGGCCATGCGCCCTGCGTGCAAACTGTCCTCCGAGCTGTTAGACTTCCTCACACCCATGGTCAAACCGGGCGTCAGCACGCTAGAACTCAATGACGCCGCTGAGCAGTGGACACGTCAACACGGTGCTACCAGTGCTCCCCTTGGCTACGGCGGCCCACCTGGTGCCATTAATTTCCCAAAATCCATTTGCACCAGTATTAATAACGTCGTTTGCCACGGCATCCCTAACAAAAAAGATATCCTTCAAGACGGCGACATTATTAATATCGACGTTACGCCCTTTTTTAACGGTTATCACGGTGATAGCTCCCGCACCTTTATGGTTGGTACGGTCTCTCCCATTGCGCGCAAGCTAGTCGAAGTAACTGAACAAGCGATGTGGAAAGGCATCGAAGCCGTTAAGCCAGGTGGTCGCATTGGCGATATTGGCGCAGCCATCCAAGCCTATGCTGAGTCAGAAGGTTTTTCAGTGGTGCGCGATTTCGTCGGTCATGGCGTTCATCGTATTTTCCATGCCGAACCCCAAATTCCTCACTACGGAGTTCGTGGCAAAGGCAAAAAGATTCGCCCTGGCATGGTTTTTACCATCGAACCTATGCTAAACGTTGGCACCTACGAAGTGGCGTTACTCGATGACCAGTGGACGGCCGTTACCCAAGATGGCAGCCTATCTGCCCAGTTTGAACATACCCTGGCGGTGAGTAAGTCAGGGGTAGAGGTTCTCACCTATTTTCCGGCTGCTGTTCCTGCCCTCGCATAAATCAAATTCGCTGTGGGCTCCGCCTTATCAGGGTGTTGTTCAGCCGCTAAGACAAAGGCAAGATCGGCTGTGCAGGTAGGCCAAGATGCCAATTGCAGGGACACTGATTGCTATTCATCTCACATGTGCTTTGGCGTTCTGGGATAGCTGTCGCCACATGGTGTTCTGGGTTGGCGTTTTGGGTTGGCGTTCTGGGTTGGCGTTCTGGGTTTGTTGAGTGCATAAGCAATCGCTAACACCATTATTTAAGACTCTTAAGGCTCTTAAGACGGCAGCAGAGTGATCCGCCACCGCGCAAATGCATCCGGCGGGGCTATGTATTCTACTTACCCTTAGCAGATTTTTGTAAAACTGTCGCCTAAAAGGTATACAAACAATTTTCAGTAAAGAATGTATAAAAAAACAGCAGATCCGGCATTTTACCTGTCCAAATCGACAGGTCGTTCATTGAGTCTTTGTTAGGAGAGGATCAACGACTTGGTAATATATTCTGAACCCAAAGCATCGCTCCTATTCACATCGACTGGTCGTTGTGTTGCCGTATAAGTCGTTGTATTGCCGTATAAATTTTTACGATAAATTCATCTTCATAGCCTTTGTCCCGATAGAGTCATCCAGCTTAAGTCACTGGGCAATGCCGGTAGCTGCATTTCACTGTACTTAATTACAGCAGCCGTTTTCACAGTTCCTATGTTTTACGATATTCGACCGTCGTCACTACGTCTGTCTACGCCCGTGCTTTCCTTTTCGTTCTTAGCTCTTGTCTTCGCTTTGGTCTTAGCTCTTGGTGCTGTTTGCCCTGCGTTCAGAGGCGTGGTTAGCATCGAAAATTGCTCTCATCTTTATGCCAATCTTTACGCTGGTTTTTATGCTGGTCTTTATGCTGGTGGACAATCGATATGTGCTTAAACCAGCGTTTAGCGCAAAAAGTTGCCCTCATTACCAGTAGCAGCTCAGGTATTTGTGCAAGTACGGCCAAGCAGCTAGCCAGTGAAGGTGCCAAAGTTATGATTTGTGGTCGCAATGGCGCTAAGGGTATGGCCACTGTCAGACACATTCGCAGCCAGGGTGGACGCGCTAGTTTTACTTTGGCTGATACTGCTATTCCTGCTGATGCCCAAGCTGTGATTGATGAAACCATTGCGACCTATGGCCGCTTGGACATTTTGTTTAATAACGCTAACAGTAGCCATGCCCAAGATGGTGCTGTTCTGAATGTTTCAGAAGCTGCTTGGGATAGGGTCAGTGAGGCGGTGCTGAAGGGCACTTTCTTTTGCTGTCAGTATGCGTTGCCTTTTTTACAGCAGTCTGGCAGTGGCACGATTATTAACCTGATTGAGCAATCTCATGAATCAGAAATGCGTTCAGTCAATGTGATTTGTCAAGGCGGTATTGTGGCTTTGACAAAGGCCCTTGCTCAGCAGTCTAGGGCGCTTACAACCACGGCTAATCTCATTTGGGCAACCCAGCACCCGGCAGACTCACCCTCGATGATGAGTTTATTGACGCCGCCTCTATGGTCATTGCCGGGAGCAGCAGAAAGTCCCACTAGTGTGACGACGGCGGATGCTCCCTATGCCCCCATGAATCGTCTGTGGCCAGTGGAGCAGAGGCCAGTGGAGCAGAGGCCAGTGGAGCAGAGGCCAGTGGAGCAGAGGCAGTGCCTGCTTTTTCAACGATTGCTGAAGCGGTGATGTATCTGGCGACTCGTGGCAGTGTTTTGCATGGCTGTGCGCTGCTTGTGAATACTCAGGCCTCGCGTGAATAGCTGAGGATTATTCTTGCTCTTCGGTGTGCTCTTCGGCTACAGCTTCGCTGATCTGTTCTACTAGGTCGTATTCTCCTACCCACACGGTTGTGAGTAAGGCTAGCCCTACTTGCGTTAGGGTGGCTTCATCTCCGCGCAGTTCCACGTCGGTGGGGTTGCCTCCGGCTGCTTCTACTAAGTCATGCATCCACATGTAGCAAGGTGCTGTTGGCTGTCTGAGTAATGTTTCCAAGGTTGCTTGTGTCTGGAGTGGTAGCCGCTTTTGCAGGAGTACATACAGGGGAACATTGGTGCGCTGTTCTACGCCCCCTAGTACTTGCTGCAAATACCAAGCAGCTTCTGCTTTGGCTAGTTCCCCTTGGGCGACCTGTTGAAGCCGCTGTTCTATGCGTAGGAGCAGACGTTCTACGAAATCAATGCCTAGGTAGGTATTGAGGTGGTCAATCGGTAGGTTGGGGTCTATTTCTATCCGTTCGCAGATGCTCAGCCAGTCTACGTCGGGGTAAGACAGTTTGAGCTTTTCAAGGGCGCGATCGCTAATCTGCGCGGAGGCACGCTGTAAATCATAGGAAAAATCTTCTCCGGGCGTTGCGCCCGCATCCACCAGCATCCGAAACAGCTCTATTGCATCGTCTGCCATGATTTAAGGCTCCTTTAGTCTGCTTCCCGATAGGCGGCATATACTGCATTGACGTTATACCAGTTCAAAAACACGCGCGACAGTTCTTGCGAAAGCTGTGGATAGCCCCGCTTAATCAGCCAGCGTAAGGTTGGCCCTAAGGTGCGTTCGTTGAGCAGTCCGCCTAGCGATAGTGTGCCCCACAGCAGCCGGTGCAGCCAGGTCATTTGAATCATGAGCCGGACATCTAGGGTCGGATGCTTTTGATAAAAAACCACGCCCATGCGTGCCCGCTGAATTTCTTTGTCAATCAGCTCTGGCAATTCCTCGACAGAAAACGCTGGATGCCAGTGATAGCCCACCGCTTCTGGACATTTAATCAGCGATAGACCGTTGTTTTTTAGCCTGACGCCGAGTTCCAAATCTTCCCAGCCGTATTGGGTAAACTGGGCGTCGAATAGCCCTGCTTCTAGCAGCCAGCGTTTGGCGATCGCCACATTTCCGGTTGCAAAAAATGCCCGTGAGTAGTCAGTGACCTTAAAAGGTTCAGTCGTTGGGGCTTCAAAATTGCACGTATTGACCACTCTGCCGTAGGTAAACACCCGTTCGTTACCCTGTTGGTAAGCCTTGGTAAGCGCATCGGCATGATGCTGCAAAAAACTATCCAATACAACTAAATCGCTATCGATGAAGATGATTGTATCGCCTGTCGCTTTTTGTACGCCAAAGTTGCGGGCGATCGCAGCCCCCTCATGGTCTTGCTCATATAGCTTTACATGGGGAAACTCAGCCGCATTGGCTTGAATCCACGCCACGGTGCCATCAGTCGAGCCGTCGTCTACCAAGACAATTTCATACCCCTCAACTGGGTCGTTTGGGCGCAACATCTGATGCTCCATGGCCCTCAAGCATTTTTCTAAAATTGGCTGGCGGTTGTAGGTGGGGATGACAACGCTAAAAAACATGGGCACAAGGAGGAGGAGGATGTTCTCGTTTCCTCACATTCTATTTCATTGCTTCCCTATCGAGTGAGCCGTTCTGGGGAGCGAATCCTGCCATAATATGAAGCTGATCATTCGTAAACGGTACAAACAAGATATGGGCCTTGCAGATAAAGTCGTTTTGGCATATTCAGGTGGAGTAGATACAACGGTCTGCATCCCCTACCTCAAAGAAGAATACGGC
>JAAUPS010000187.1 GCA_012033015.1 Phormidesmis sp. RL_2_1 | reverse complement strand
GCGCTTGGTAGAACTCTCCATCAGCGGCCCGCTCTACATAGGTGCCTGCATCTGCGGGTAGGCTCCCCCCTACTTGGTAACGATAGGTTGCCATGGATGACCTGCCATCTACTCCGCTGTGCCTGTGTTTGTTAGGGCCACCCCTCCCGGCTCAAGGCTTAGCGATCGCAGTTTGGCCTTGAGCCATTCCAAGAGCCATTGAAGTCGCGCTTGCGCCTGCATCGATTGGCCGTCGCTATCGGCATACAGCTCAAAATCGTGATTCGCATACTCCAACCAATTGGTGGATAATAGCTGTTGCATCATGGGCCTAGCCTACTAACCGAGATTTGAAATACTGCCGGTACAGATCGCACAAAGGCAGTACTTCATTGCCTTGATACTTGATCAGCCCCATACTGTGGAGCCGAAAGGCTTCTGTCGAGCCAATTTGGACGGGCTGCTGCTGCCGAATAACCTGCTGAAACGCCACCACTAACTGTTTATCTGCTTCTAAATTTAGCAAGTGTCGGCGTAAATGGTCATTGTACAAACCGCCCTCTGTGGGCGCTTCGCTGAGCAGTTGAGTCAGGGTAATGCGACCCCTGGCAAGCTGGTATAGGGCAACTCGGAGCAAATAGGGATGACCGCCAACTAGGGTAATAAGCTGTTGTTTTTGCGGTTCGCTCAAGCTGAGCCGATGCCGCTCGATTAAAGATTCTATTTCTTCGCGGTTGAGTTCTCTCAGCTCAATGGGTAGGCCCACATTAAATGGTGAACGGTTGATGCTCAGCGGAATGTATACCTCTTTGGAGTGGACAATCACCAAGTGCAGCTTACGCCACAGCGGGCTGCTTTTGCCTTCTTCATGCCACATTCGCAGCAGGGCAAAAAAGTCAGTGGCAATTTCTGGATGCTCAAAGACTTGATCTACATCATCTAGGCCGAGTACGACTGGCTTATCTAGCGCTGTGAGTAAATACTTCTCAAAATATCTTTGGGCGCGTCGTACAATCCCTCTGGCCCCTTTCCAGTAGTCCCCAAGGCGATCGTCCATGTCTAGCTCTTCGGTCACGCTGGCACAAAACCACTGCAAAAATTCGTCCAAATTATTCAGCGTTTGGGTGTCGGCAAGCTGAAAGCTCAGGCGGACAGTTTCAAAGCCTTGCGATCGCGCATGGGCCAGCGTCCGCACCAGCAAAGACGTTTTGCCCAATTGCCTAGGTGCTTTAATCCGAATCAAAGAACCGGCCCGTACCACTGTTTCGTAGCAGTCAGTTTCAATCGGCGATCGCTCAATATAAAACAATGAGTCCAGCGGTACTAGCCCTTCTGGCTCTTTCATGGGGATTGTCTCCAGCGGTATCGCCGCAAGGCCAATATCGGCTGGTCTTGGCGGCTCTGCTCTTGGCAGATCTGGTGTTGTCAAATCTGGTGTTGTCAAATCTGGTGCTGTCAAATCTGGTGCTGTCAAATCTGAGGCCGACTGCGCTGCCTGCAGCCCTGCCCTAATCAGTAAGCGTGGTGTTGCCACCTCGTCGATCCCTTCTAAATCAATCGCCGCTAGGCCAAACTCATAGGCATCTACGACGGCTCGCCCGTAGCCCAAAGCATCGTAAAAGCCAACCGCAAACTCTATGGCTGCGCGATCGCCAATGGCTTGGCTCATGCCCACCACATAGTCCACATGCTCACCAATGGCCGCCGCCTGCGCCTGAGAATAGCAGGCATTGAGCAGCACACATTCCACACTAGGGCACAGCCGAAACAACCGGGCCAACGCCGCGCCGCTCACCGGCTTCGCCTTGCCCTGATCGTTTTCAAACAGCAGCCCTTCTGCTCCGGCACCATGGCCTGAAAAATGAACGATTTGAGGCTGGTGAAGGAGCAAAGCGCGGCGCAGATCATCAGGGCGGGTAGCCCACTGGGAGACGACTTGGAAGCGATCGCGCCTAGCCGCAAGCTGTAGCCCCGCTTGAATTTCGCGCACCTCTTTATCCAACCGCAGCCGAAAGGTATCAGCAGGATTGGCCGACAGAATCAAAATCGTTTTTTCAGCCGCCATAAGCTCGGCAGGGCATAGAATTCAACAAAGAAGAGATCTCGCTTATCAGAGGCTAACACTTATAGCTGCTGTCGAGTGAGTTAGGCCAATGGTCATTCTCCTCGGAGAGGCTACGCCAACGCTGGAAGCCCTTGACGAGCAGTAGCTCACTCACCACAAGACAGCGGTGAGACCCTGCGTCGTCGTACGGCGCTAAGGAATGCTCACCAAGACAGCGGTGAGACCCTGCGTCGTCGTATGCAATCATAGAGTGATATGGCCGAATATTAAAGCATAAGGGCCAGACTAAAAAAAATAGCAAGGAAAAGCCGAAACAAAGCCCAAAAATTAGGCTCATGCAAAGACCGCTTGGTAGAGCGTATCTGCTAATCTGTCGGCTTCTTCATAGGTGATCACCAACGGCGGACAAATAATCAGCACATTGGTAAAGCCGGGAATGGTGTTGGTATTGCGCCCAATTATCACCTGCTGTGCCATACAGAACTGGATTACGGCTGCCACGCTGGCCCCATCCAAAGGTGTTTTACTGGCTTTATCGGTGACTAGCTCTACCCCTAACAACAATCCTTTGCCACGCACGTCACCCACCTGAGGATGGGTCAACAACCGCTGCAGTCGATGGAGCAAATAGTCGCCCATTTCAGCGGCGCGTTCAACCAAATGCTCTCTTTCTAAAATTTCAATATTTTGCAGGGCCACCGCAGTAGCTGCCGGTGTACCGCCATAGGTGCTGATGTGGCGAAAATGACTGCCGCTACCCGGCTCATCGAGGAAGGCTTCAAAAATAGGCTGCTTGACGACGGTGGCAGCTAGCGGCATGTAGCCGCTGGTGAGACCTTTAGCAAAGGTGATGATATCGGGCGTTACGCCCCAATGCTGATGGCCAAACATTTTACCGGTACGGCCAAAACCGTTGACCACTTCGTCAAAAATGAGCAGAATGCCGGTGCGATCGCAAATTTCTCTGACCCCTTGCAAATACCCATCGGGCGGGACAATCACCCCACCCCCCGAAATGATGGGCTCTATAATGACCGCTGCCACCGAAGCCGCCCCTTCATACTGAATGGTCATCTCCAGCTCTTGCAACAGGCTAGCAGTATAGGCTGCTTCGGCGCTTTTATCAGTCAAATCATGGGCTGGCCCATGGGCAAAACGATAGGCATAGGGCGGATGCACATGCAGAAACCCCGGAACCAGCGGCTCGTACTTTAGCTTGCGCTCTGCTTGCGCAGTCGCGCTCAAAGCGCCCATAGTGTTGCCGTGATAGCCCCGATAGCGCGAGATAAACTTATACCTTGCACCAGCGCCAGCCGGTGATGTTTGCGCATGGTATTGGCGGGCTATTTTAAAGGCTGTTTCATTAGCTTCAGAGCCACTGGTGGAAAAGAACACCTTGCTTTCGTAGCCCAACAGTGATGTGAGCTTATGGGCCAAGCGAATACCAGGCTCATGGCTCATTGTCAGCGGCGAATAAGAGAGATTCAACATTTGCGCATAGGCCACATCTGCCAACTCCTGGCGACCATAGCCCACGTTCACACACCAAAGCCCAGAAACCCCATCAAAATATTCGACACCTTTGTCATCAGTAACGTAGCAGCCAACACCTCGCTTGATACATTTAGGCGGCTTTTGCGAAAAAGGCTGATGCTGGGTCATGGCATGCCACAATGACCCAGCATCCATAGCTGCAAGATCTGTCGTTGCCAGATCTGTTTCCTGATCGCCGCCTTGATTATCTCTTGGCCCTTCGGACGCAATCTTTTCTGAACCTGGCTGTTTTACATCAGAACTAGCAACCATTTGTTTGACTGATGCTCCTAAAAAAAATAAGTGAGAATAATAGAATCAAGTGAGGTAATAATAGGCATGGTATAGCCTACAGCCAAAAATTCCCAGTCCAGAAATCTTAGTCCAAAAGTCTTAGTCCAAAAGTCTTATTCCAAAAGTCTTATTCCAGAGAAATCGGGTCATCAACATTTGCCCAGTTTGACCGGCGGCAGGATGAGGCTTTTAGCCGGGAGACGGCGCGGTTCCTAACTCACTCGACAGAATATGGGTTGCTGTTACGTAGGTCTCCGGTGGATGAGGGTTGCCGAAGACTGATCGGTAGGAATCACATAAATTTCACTGACATTGACGTGGGGAGGCCGCGTCGCCGCAAACAAAATCATCTCCGCCATATCATCGGGGGTCAGCGGCGTCATGCCTTTGTAGACATTTTTGGCGCGGTCTGCATCCCCTCGAAACCTCACATCACTAAATTCTGTCTCGACAAAGCCAGGTTCGATATTAGTTACCCGTACAGGTGTGCCCAACAAGTCTATTTTTAAGCCTTCACTGAGCACTTTTACAGCGGCCTTAGTCGCGCAGTAAACGCTACCGCCAGGATAGGTATAGCGAGCAGCAATAGAGCCCACATTAATAATATGGCCAGTCTCGCGGGTGACCATGCCAGGAACAATCGCCCGCGTCATGTACAGCAGTCCTTTGATGTTGGTATCAATCATTTCCTCCCAGTCTTGTAGGGGAGCCTCGTACTGCTTATCTAGTCCTCGGCTTAAGCCTGCATTATTGATCAAAATATCAATCGCCTGCCAGTGGGCGGGCAGCTTGGCCATCATGGCTGCAATGGCTGCTGCTTGGCGCACATCTAGGGAGAGCAACAAAGTCTCTGTTTGATATTGGCTGTGTAGCTCGTCGGCAAGGTGTTGTAGTTTGTCTTGCCGACGGGCTACCAAAATAAGGCGAGCCCCGGCTTCAGCCAAGTAGCGGGCACAAGATGCCCCAATACCAGCACTCGCTCCGGTAATGAGAACAATTTTGTCAGTCAGCGCGATCGCCATAGCCAATACCCCAAAAATCAACAAAAAGAACGCCCGATATTACTGATACTAAACAAATATCGTCACCTGTCGCCGTATATAGCGTGTGCCGGATAACAAAGTAAGGAGGCATTCTGACTTTGCGGGTCGAGTGGCCTGTAGTCCGATAACGGCTTGAGCCAATGAAACTGCCCTAAGCAACTCGACAGATGCAATATGCAGCGGTGCTCTTGCTCTACCATATTGTTCAAGTATTGACTCTGCCTAGCTTCTGTCGTTTCTGGCAAAGCATCGTCTTTCTTCAGCTCTGCGCTCACAGTTGGATGGGATGCTTTACAGAAGTGATGACCCGGTGACGTACTAGGGCGTTGCGGTTTCTTCAGGCGTAACTTTTGCAGTTGCTGATGTTTTAGCTGTCTTTTTGGCAGCAGCCGTTCGAGCTGTGGTTGCTTTTGTCGCTTTTTGAGCTGTTGTCTTTTTGGCCGTTGTCTTTTTAGCTGTTGTCTTTTTAGCCGTTGTCTTTTTAGCCGTTGTTGTCTTATTGGTAGTGGCTTTCTTCGTTGTAGACTTCTGAGCTGTCTTCTGGGCGGTACCTTTAGTACCCGCGCTCTTTTTTTTAGTGGCTTTCTTCTTGACGGTTCCACTTTTTTCGCTAAGGAGCGCAACCGCTGCTTCTAACGTGACCTCCTGCGGTTTTTTCCCTTCGGGCACCGATACATTGACCTTGCCGTGCTTAATATAAGGGCCGTAGGGGCCATCGTAGACATTGATCGGTTCTTCATCTACCGGATGCTTGCCAATCTCATGGATAGGCGTTACGGCTTTACGCCCGCGAACGGCTTTAGGCTGTGCCAACAGTTCCAAAGCCCGCTCTAAACCAATGGTCAGGACATTGTCATCTCCCTTGATTGATCGATAATCGTCTTTGCCGTCTTCTTTTCCTTTGGTGTGCACAATGTAAGGGCCAAAGCGGCCTAAACTGGCCTTAATGTTGTTGCCTGTTGTGGGATGAGCCCCTAAAAGCCGAGGTAGAGACAATAGACCTACTGCCATTTCTGGGGTGACATCTTCTGCCTTAACGCCCTTGGGTAAAGAGGTACGCTTGGGCTTTTTGTTCTCTTCTGTAATATCGCCAAGCTGCACATAAGGGCCATATCGACCAATTAGCAGATACATTGGCTCACCGGTTTCAGGATGGAGATCTATCTTTTCGGGGCCTTCTGTTTTTTGTTTGAGCAATACTTCGACTTGCTCATCGTCCAAATCAGCAGGGCTGACGCCATCTGGAATGGAGGCCCTTACGGTCTCTTCGTCTCTTTCGAGTTCGACATAAGCGCCGTATTTACCAATGCGAACTTTGGCCTCAAGATCGTTGAGATCAACCGTGCGTGCTTCTGTTGGATCAATATTGTCCTGACGTTGTTCGACTTGGTTGGCTAAGCCTTTGTCACCAGCATAAAACCCTTTGAGATAAGGCAGCCATTCAGCATGACCGGTCGAAATTTCATCTAGGGTTTGTTCCATATTGGCCGTGAAGTGAACATCCACTAAATCAGGGAAATTTTTCTCTAACAGCTCAGTGACCGCAAAAGCGGTAAAGGTGGGCACTAGGCTATTGCTGATCATCTCTGCGTAGCGACGGGTCACAATGGTACTGATCACGGTTGCATAGGTGCTGGGGCGACCGATCCCTTCTTTTTCTAATGTTTTGACTAAAGAGGCTTCTGTGTAGCGGGCCGGGGGCTGGGTTTCGTGGCCAATGGCCTCTAGCGCTGTGCAGTTCAAGGCGTCGCCTGCCTTCATTGTCGGTAGCACAATTTCCTGATTTTCAAGGGCTTCTTCAGGGTTGTCAGAGCCTTCGACATAGGCGCGAAAAAATCCGGGGAAGTCAATTCGCTTGCCGGTGGACTTGAACACGGCATCATCGACTTCAATTTGCACTGTGATGTTGGTTTGGCGGGCGTCGGCCATTTGGGTGGCGACGGTACGCTTCCAAATGAGATCGTAAAGCTTGAGCTCGCGCTCTTTTAAGGCGGTATTTTGAGGGGTACGAAACACCTCTCCTGATGGGCGAATAGCTTCGTGGGCTTCCTGTGCGCCTTTGCTTTGGTTGAAAATTGTCGGGGCTTGGGGCTGAGGTAGTCTTTGCCGTACTTTTGCTCAACACAACTGCGAGCTGCCGCGATCGCCTGCTTGGAAAGATTGGTCGAGTCTGTCCGCATGTAGGTAATAAACCCTTTTTCGTACAGTCCTTGAGCCGTTCGCATGGTGTCTCTAGCAGATAAGCCGAGCTTGCGGTTAGCCTCTTGCTGCAGGGTCGAAGTGGTAAAAGGTGGGGCCGGTTTGCGGATGTTGGGCCGCTCTTCTAGGCTCGCGACTGTCCAAGGACTTGCTTCTAATCGAGTTTGCAAGGCCCTTGATTCTTGTTCGTTCAACAGCAGCACATTACGGCCTGCTTTGACTTGACCGGTGGCCTCATCGAAGTCGCTGCCGTTGGCAACACGGATACCGCCGACGGATACCAGTTTGGCATCGAAAGGGCTCTTAGCGCGCTCTGAAGTTTTGATCAAAGCGGCTTTTAAGTCCCAGTACGCGCCTCGACGGAAGGCACGCCTTGCGCGCTCACGCTCCACCAAAAGCCGCACAGAAACAGACTGCACCCGTCCGGCGGAAAGCCCAAAGGCGATTTTTTTCCAGAGTAAAGGCGAGACGGTGTAGCCCACCAGTCGATCTAAAATGCGGCGGGTTTCTTGCGCATGTACTAGCTTGTCATCAATGGTGCGGCAGTTAGCCAGTGCAGCTTGGATGGCTTCTTGAGTAATTTCATGAAACACCATGCGCTTGGTTGGCACCTTTGGCTTTAAGACCTCTAACAGATGCCAGCTAATACTTTCACCTTCTCGATCTTCATCGGTCGCTAGAACCAATTCATCGGCGTCTTTGAGGGCGTCTTTAAGGGTTTTGACAACCTTCTTTTTATCCGTAGGGATGATGTACAGCGGCTCAAAGTCCGCCTCAGTATTGACGCCAATTTGTGCCCATTTTTCTTTTTTGACCTTGGCCGGAATTTCTTTGGCCGACTTAGGCAAATCGCGAATATGTCCCATCGAAGCCTCTACCCGGTAGCCTTTTGGCAGATAGTTGCGGATGGTTTTGGCTTTGGTGGGTGATTCAACGATAACAAGCGTAGACATACGACCTATGCGGCTAATGGTGGATATAGATGGCGGTGTGTGAGCAATCTCTAAGGGTAATCTCCCTAACAAACTTTACTTATATATAGCGATAGATCAAAAGGGGTCGATTCGTCTACCCCGGTTAATTCGCTTTGTGGCTGCTTAATCTGACTAACGGAGCTGAGGAAATTTCCCTACGGATAGCTCTAGCCCTTAATGGACGTGTAGTTTTTGTTATAGCGCTGCTATCTAGAATCTGTAACTATTAATTTTTTTAGTAATGCCCGCCCATGTGATGAGGGTAACGCTAGGGAAATTGTCCCTATGGTCTTTACTTTTTTGCAAAAATCTTCTGGTAAATACTGGGATTAACGGAAAATACACGGTAAGCTTTCAAGTGGAAAACCTTATTTGGCTTCTCTACTAAGCCGCAGTCGATGGACTTTGCAAATATTGCCGCTCAGCTTAATGCGGGCATCATTTTGCCAGAAGGGATTGTGATTATCACCATCATGGCAATCATCGTGATCGATATTATCGGCGGTAGGAAGGTGAGCCAGTGGCTGCCTTATGTGGCGATCGCAGGTCTGCTCATAGCCATTGTCGATCTTTGCTATCAGTGGGGTGCAGCTCGTCCCATCGCTTTTCTAGGGGCGTTTAACGGTGACGATTTGAGCATTGTCTTTCGGGGCATTATCGCGCTGTCGGCGGCGGTTACGGTGCCCATGTCCATTCGCTATATCGAGCGATCAGGCACTGCCCTAGCAGAATTTCTAGCAATTTTACTCACAGCTACCCTAGGGGGCATGTTCCTCTCTGGGGCCGATGAGCTGGTGACTGTATTTGTTTCGTTAGAAACGCTGAGTATTTCGTCTTATTTACTCACCGGCTACATGAAGCGCGATCCCCGCTCCAACGAAGCCGCCCTCAAATACTTGTTGATTGGGGCAGCTAGTGCGGCTATTTTTCTCTACGGCATGTCCCTGCTCTATGGTCTATCGGGTGGGGAAACAAACCTCAGTGCGATCGCTGCGCAAATGGCCGCTGCGCAAACAGCCGCAGGCAGCATTGAAGCGCCTATCGGCTTGATTATTGCCCTGGTCTTTGTGATTGCCGGGATCGCCTTTAAAGTCGCTGCAGTGCCTTTCCACCAATGGACACCCGACGTGTACGAAGGCTCTCCAACCCCAGTCGTTGCGTTCCTTTCGGTTGGCTCTAAAGCAGCCGGATTTGCCCTGGCGATTCGTTTGCTACTGACGGCCTTTCCCATGGTGGCAGAACAATGGCGTTTTGTTTTTGCGGCCCTAGCCATTCTGAGCATGGTGCTCGGCAACGTGGTCGCCCTTGCACAAACCAGCATGAAGCGCCTGTTAGCCTACTCTTCCATTGGTCAAGCAGGCATTGTGATGATTGGTTTTATCATCGGTACCGATGCGGGCTACTCCAGCCTCGTGTTTTACCTGTTCATCTATTTATTTATGAACTTGGGGGCCTTTACCTGCGTTATTTTAT
The DNA here is from genome assembly GCA_012033015.1 of Phormidesmis sp. RL_2_1. GTDB lineage: Bacteria > Cyanobacteriota > Cyanobacteriia > Phormidesmidales > Phormidesmidaceae > Phormidesmis. The sequence continues at coordinate 878 of JAAUPS010000187.1, read as the reverse complement.
TTTCCCTCCGGACAGGCACCGACCAAATCAGTGCTTACAGCGGCCTATATCAAAAAGATCCGCTGCTCACCCTTTGCCTTAGCCTGTGTTTGCTATCTTTAGGCGGCATCCCACCTTTGGCAGGCTTCTTCGGAAAAATCTACATTTTTGGGCTGGCTGGCAGGCCGGAGCTTACACTCTAGTTCTTGTCGGTCTGATCACCAGCGTAATTTCTATTTACTACTACATTCGAGTCGTGAAGATGATGGTAGTCAAAGAACCCCAGGAAATGTCTGATGAAGTAAAAGCTTATACCATCAATGACTGGGCACTACCTGGGATGCGCTCTTTGCAGGTGAGTTTGGTGCTAGCTGTTACCGTCACTGCCCTAGCGGGTGTAGCTGCTAACCCACTGCTAACATTGGCCAATAGCTCAGTCGCCCGTACGCCGCTCTTACAGCGCTCAGTGCTGATACGCAACGCCGAACTAGCAGAAACTCACCCGACGCCTTTACACGCTGCAGCCCCTTCTACAGTAGCGATTACCCCATAGGCACGCCGTTCTCGCCCTAACTAACGTCGCCTTTCTCGCTGATCTGGCCCAATGCTGATCTGGCTTAATGCTGATCTGGCCCAATACAATAGCATTTAAGCCATCAGACCGTATTCCATATCGTCCTGATGGCTTCGCTGTTTGGCCAGGATATTTTTCACATGCTTTTTAACAGTGTTTGGGCTAATCCACAGAGCAGTAGAAATTTCGCTATAGTCAGAGCCGCGCAAACGGAGCTGCCATACTTCGGTTTCACGTTCGGTCAGGCCAAAGAGCGCTGCATCAGATATAGCTTTATTGCGAATTGTTTGCTGACGATCTTCTAAGACGATCACAAATAGGGGTT
>JAAUPS010000408.1 GCA_012033015.1 Phormidesmis sp. RL_2_1 | reverse complement strand
CTGCAAAAGAGACTTCAAATCGCTCGCTCATTTCAGCACTATAGCTTCTGTCAAGTGAGACCTTGCGTCGTCGTACGGCGCTAGCGGTGAGACCCTGCGTCGTCGTACGGCGCTAAGGAATGCTCACCAAGACAAGGAATGCTCACCAAGACAAGGAATGCTCATCAAGACACAGTAAGAATGCATCCTTACTGTGCCATAAACATTCGCAGCTTTAACGCGGTGATTAAAGGCTGAAAATAGAGATGACAACGAGAGAGACTTTTGTTAGCCGTTACGGTGAGGATTGCGTGGCGTGTGAATCCATCTGAAACAGATTTAAATCTGTAACACTTCAGTGGAAAAATTGCCCAGTTAACGTAACTCGACTAAGTATAAAAACTCTCGTAGCCCGTTGGCTGATATATGGCCATCACCAGATGCATGTGGCAATGGCTGAGCACACCGCTTTGTAGTCATCAAGCTCTTCACCTATTGGTAAGGTGTAGAGCTTGATAAGGTGTAGAGCGATGTGGCGAAAGCTATAGCAAAAAGCTATACCAACGGAAAATGAGTGATTTGAAACACCGTTTTGGGGTTGGGTTAGCGATAAGTCACCCTACAGGGGGTGGACGAGCTTAATGACCGGTAGGGGTCAGCAAATAAATTTTAAACATCATGGGGCCTCCCGAAATTGCTGGCAATGCTGAGTTGGCTGACTGCTGAATTGGGTGTGTAAATCAGGATTTGAGCAGAAAGGATTTAAGCAGAATTTAAGAGTTGAGCAGAGGGAGGTAAATCATCGTTTGGCTCTAACGCTGTTAGAGGATTACTGTTAAAGGGTTGATAGCCTTAAGGGTGTTAGCCCAAGTTTAGTCATCATAACCAGGGAAAATTGATTCTGCAACCGTTTAAGCTAACTTTTTTGTTGATTGTTATTTTCTCTAAACAGAAATAATTCTTGCCTTTCTACAATCTGCCTTGCTATGGAATGGCGAGACAACTCAAGATGAGTCAGCCTGCACAGGTGGAATGAGTCTTTAGAGTGGCTTTAGAGTGGCTTTAGAGTGCGGATCAATTAATGAGATGGCAGATAAAAAACTGTAGATTAAGAAGCTGTAGATTAAGAAACTGTAGATTATCGATTTAAGGTTGAAGCTTAAAAAATATTTGGAGTTTTGGTGAGATGGCAGATAGCAGCTACGACTGGTTTGAGCCGCTCTATGCTCGGGCCAATGGCGATACGGCTCAGGTGCCATGGGCTTTGCCGACAGCGACGGTGTATCTGACGAACTGGCTCGCGCAAAACAAGATTGACGGGACTGGCCTTGCGGCAGTGGTAGTAGGTTGCGGGCTAGGTGATGATGCTGAGGCGTTGGCGGCGGCAGGATTTATGGTGACGGCGTTTGATGTTTCTGCAAGTGCGATCGCCTGGGCCAAAAAGCGCTTTCCCCAGTCAGCGGTTGACTATGTGGTTGCCGATGTCTTTGCGTTGCCAGCGGGCTGGCTGAATAGGTTTGATCTGGTATTTGATTTTCGCACCATTCAAGCCTTGCCGCTATCGGTGCGGGCAGATGTGATGGGGCAAATTGCTGCGCTGGCTAAACCCGGTGGCACGGTATTGGTGATTACCTATCTGCGAGATCCCGAGAAGATTTTGGCAGATGGCCCACCTTGGCCGCTTTCGATGGCTGAATTGACTCACTTTGAAGACTGTGGGCTGAGCATCGTGCACAAAGAGACCTTTCGACAACCGGCAAGTCGATTTGCAGATCGGATTCGAATTCAGTATCAAGCGCCTTACCCATAGCCATGGCCTACAGCAGGCTACATAAAACAGATAAAATCGCCTTTATTGTAACTGATTCAGCTTCTCTCGCTTTCTTTGATAAAACTGAGATGCTGCCACACCAAAGCTATACAAAATACCCGCATTGCTACTTGCACCGACTGCCGCGCCGACGAGTGGAATTAGCTCCACCATGCTGCAGGCCGCTTTTGACGGCAGTAGAAGCGCCCAAAGAAAGGGCAAATATCGTCAAGGCTTCGCCTTTACGGGCAGGATCAGCCACGTCAAAATCATAGGCAGCGGCGATTCGATAGAGCATTTCTGATTGGAGCGCCGCGATCGCAGCCAAATCAATCGCAAACAACCCCAAAGCAACCGGTGGAATAATGTTAGCAGCAAGGCCAATGCCACCAGCTTTTAAGGTGGTATCGATAATAATGCGATGGGCCAAATCTGCCGCCGACTCAGCGGGATACTTGGCCTTCAGCCGAATCACTTCTGCCTCAGCTTTTTCCTGATTCACCCGCCCTAAAGCGCTCGTCAGCCAGCTTAACCCAGGAACCTTAGCGACATAGTCTATGGCTGGATTTTCGGCGATAGGATGCAGCGTATGACCGACGCTTTCGGTGGCTTGATCGACCGCAGTGTAAGCCGAGTCAGCCGCCGCTTCTGTGAGTTGAGTCGTTGTTTTAAGGGCTTCAGTAGAGACTTTGTTGAAAATTTGGGTGCCTACGGCTGATATCAGCTCACTCGCTTGTTCTGCGGCCAAAAGGGCTTGGTCAAAGGAAGTCGCTGTCTTAGCTTGTTTAGCTTGTTTATCTTGCTTAGCTTGTTTATCTTGGGTGTCAGCCATTGGCGGTATGCTGGGTTTGATAGGTTGTTTGGAGGTATGGCTTAAGTTCACTTGAGCAATATAAGCAACATAAGCGGCTTAAGCAATAGTGCTAATAGTGCTAAAGATACAACCCTAGCGAATCTTCGAAAAGATTGCCTCTCCTGTAAGACAGAAAGACATCGGTAACAATAACAAGTATCCAGTATACGGAATAAAGCTAGGGCCAACGGCTAGTATCGTGGCCGGAATGAGTCCGGCAATATTCCAAGGAATGAGGGGCGCAATCACAACAGCGGTATCTTCTAGGGCCAAAGCAAGCTGTTCGTTACTGTTTTTTTGACCGCTGTAATGAGGCTGCATGATTTTCCCGGTTAGCAGGATGGCGATGGTTTGCTGCAGCCAAAGAGATTGGCAAGGATAGCAACTAGAATAGTGGCACGCGATCGCGCCCGCTGAGTGGCCATTTGGCCCAGCCTAGCATCGACAAAGGCGAGGGCCTGTGAACCTGAGAAAATGCCCGCGAAGGCCGTAGAAAGAAAGACCACCAAGGTCGCCTTGCCCATCGCTAGGAGGCCGCCCCCCAAGAGGATAGCTTGGAGCGGCGTGGCTGGCTCAAGCTGATAACCGACAACTGAGAACTGAATAATTTTAAGGAGAGAATAGTGTTGGTAGTGGTAGGCGATTGTCATGCCGATCCCTATACTCGCTGCCATGGCCACCTTCACATTGACCCGCAGCAGCGCTAGCACTAAGATTATCCCGGCAGGCAGCAGCACCACAGGCGAGAGATCAAAAAAATGAGCCATGTCAGCCATCATCGGGATTGGCCGTAAGGCTGCATGG
>JAAUPS010000407.1 GCA_012033015.1 Phormidesmis sp. RL_2_1 | reverse complement strand
GTGCGATCTAGATCAAGGAAATTTCCATCTAGAACCAGCTATTGACAATCTCGCCAGAGAAAATTGCTGTAATCCCCACTGCTTCGTTTAATTATCTAATGTGCCAGTTGGAAGGGCGGAATGTCGGTTAAAGCTATATTTTTGAATATTCAAATACAGGGCTGAAGGCCAAATATCTCTGAGTATCTTCGATGCTCTTTGTGTAGGACTGACAGGCGTAGAGCTAACAGGTGTAACGCTAACAGGTGTAGAGCTAACAGCCGTGAAAGATACGTTGCCGCTGGCGCATAAGGGCCATGCCAATCAGCCCTCCTGCAGCTCTCTTGTGATTTGACATGCCTAAGGCAATTTCCTCGGTTTGATGGGCATTTCTGACAAACCGAGGCGAGGCATTGACATAAACTGACGAACTTCGGCATTTGGCTATGAACCGACGGCTTTCGGTGTAGTCACCTGTGACAATGCTATCGGCGTGACCGCTGCTGTGAGCATTGATCCAATTAATGGCGGCTGCACCGTCTTTGACTTGGCGAAAGGCCAGGATTTTTTTGAGATAGGCGCTGTCCCACTCAGGGCTATCAACTGCGACTAGATTGTGACTGGTTGGACTGTGATTGGTTGGACTGTGACTGGTTGGACTGTGACTGGCTGGACTGTGACTGGCTGGATGTTGGGTAGAGGAATGTGAAGTATCCGAACTACGAGCGTCTAGACCAAGGCTTTGAACCAGAGATTCGTCTAATTTAATGGTAAATCCTACTTCTTGAAGTCGGTTCCACAGCCGGGTAATGGCATTTTCGCTATGGGCCTCATGGAGCAATACTTTTTCAATGCGATTGACTGCGTCGGGTGTGCCTGAGTGGCTTTCCACAATCATTTGATAAACTTGGTCAAGGCTGCCGCTGGCAGACCAGTACAGGTAGCAGTTGCCCATGCGTGACGGAATGACAGGGACGCTGGCCTGTTGCAGAATTTGTTCGACTAAGCTGGGACGTCCGTGGGCGATAATCAAATCTATCTCTGAGCATTGAGCGACGTCTAGGTGAGAAATTTCTGTTGATGCGACCGGGAAAACGAGCAACTCGCTCAGGCCGACATCGGCTAATGTGCTCTGTAAAATGCTGGCAATGATTTGGTTTGTGCGGCTAGCGGCGTCGCCGCCTTTCAAAATCATGGCGTTGCCGGTGCGGATGCTGAGAGCTGAGGCGATCGCACCCAAATCTGGAAATGCTTCATAAATAAAGCCCATCACACCTACAGGTCGAGTGTGATAATCGCCTCCACCGCTGCTACTATCGCTGAGGCTCACACAAGGGCCGCCCATAGCCGCTAACCGATGACAAATATCGGCAATGGTCTGTACCCGCTCAGGGGTAAGTTTTAGCCAATCAACAACTAACTCCGGCACAGCCATATCCCGGCTAATTTCTAGATCCAGGGTGTTGGCTTCTAAAATATCGTCCTTGCGCTGAGCGATCGCCGCCCCCCATTGCGGTTAGGGTTTCAGAACATTTATCAACCGACTCTAACTGATCGACAACTTGCCGGACAGATCCAAGAGCCGAGGTGAGATGTAACGAAGATATGGCCATTAAGCTAGCGCCGTCGCAACACCCAAAACATTACTACCAAAAGCACACCCAAAACGACGATGCCCACAACTAGGAAGGCTGGGAGTGCAATTTTATTGAGTCCAACCCAAAGCAAACCCACTAAAAATCCTAAGACGATGACAGAATTAACGCTTTTAGGTTTATCCAGCTTACGACCTACAACCCACTGATGGCCATCCCAGCGCCAAACCCGTTGACGGTGATAAGGCGTTGCCACTTTACCGACCGTATCTGGCTCCTCTCGACGTTCAAAAATTTGCTCGCAGTGATCGCACCCCCACGCTTCTGTCAGCGTAATCGGGATCAAATATCCCTGACGGCAAGACGGACAGGGATAAGTCTTCTCAAAATCTAGCGCCTGATTTTCTTTGGGGTGCACGAGATAGTCCAACCAGATCTGCTTCTATTTCTATTTCTATTTTAAAAGAAATTAAACGCCAAGGCCTAAAGACATTAGCGTTTAATCAATAGCGCCTGCAGGCAGCTTTTTAATAGATGCTAGCTCGCAAAGCCTTTAAATAAAGCCCTTAGATTCAAAACCTTTAGGTTACAAACCTTTAGATTCAAAACTTCAAGGCAGGATAGACTTTTCAAAAGCGGATGAAGAGATTCGAACTCTCGACATCGACCTTGGCAAGGTCGCGCTCTACCACTGAGCTACATCCGCTTGTTTTTAGACTTTTACCACTTTCCCAAATCAAAGGAGATTTGTCAACTATCGTGTGGGGCTCACTTCAGAAAAAATTTGCAAAACCCGTCATAACAGCTTACGATAAAAAACTGTGTCACAAAAGTAAATTGAATTTTCTGCTTCATGGCTAAAAAAAGTATGGTTGCGCGCGAGAAGAAGCGCCAAAAGCTCGTTGCAAAGTACGCTGAAAAGCGCGAGGCTTTGCTCAAGGAATTCGATGAAGCGCCTAACCAGTTTCAAAAGCTAGAAGTTCACCGCAAAATTCAGCAGTTGCCTCGCAACAGTGCGCCTACTCGCTTGAACAATCGCTGCTGGAAAACGGGTCGCCCACGCGGCTACTATCGTGACTTTGGCCTTTGCCGAAACGCGTTGCGAGAAATGGCTCACCAAGGGTTGCTGCCCGGTGTGGTTAAATCTAGCTGGTAATATAGTCGTTGGCAGTCACTGCTGTGAGCGTGATGCCTGATGAGTTTTATTGCTTTACGCACCTTTGAGATGATGCGCTCTAAGATGTCTCTTGTATATAGAGGCATCTTTTTGCTGTAAACATTTTTGCTGTGAACATATAGCAAAGTAAGGATGCATTCTGACTTTGTCTTGGTGAGCATTCCTTGTCTTGGTAAGCATTCCTTGTCTTGGTGAGCATTCCTTGTCTTGGTGAGCATTCCTTGTCTTGGTGAGCATTCCTTAGCGCCGTACGCCGACGCAGGGTCTCACCGCTAGCGCCGTACGCCGACGCAGGGTCTTACCGCTGTCTTGGTGAGCAATTCCTTAGCGCCGCCAAGCGATGCAGGGTCTCTCTCCTTCTGCTCGTCGAGTTAGCCGCTGCTTGTCAAGGCTTCTAGCGTTGGCGTAGCCTCTCCGAGGAGAATGACTATTGTCCTAACTAATTCGACAGAAGCTATATGGTGTAGGCGATACTGTTCAGGTAAACTTTTCTGTAGCCTTTAGCTTTTCTTCAGTATCTAATTTGCTCTTTTTCAGTTTCTTGGGGGCGGTTACTCACTATTTCCACAGCAGCGCTCAATGCCCAGGCTCTCTAGCAATAGATCACCTACGGCGTTGGCAACGGCAAATTCGCTGTAAAAGCTTTTAGAAAAGTCATAGCCTTGCATTTCGGTTAAAATCGCCAGTACCAAGGCATTG
>JAAUPS010000186.1 GCA_012033015.1 Phormidesmis sp. RL_2_1 | reverse complement strand
CGGGATCATCAACACGCCGAACCAACCTACATAGAGGCGGTTTTCGGTGCTGGTCACCCACTGACAAAACTGCTCCCACAACGACGCGCTTTGGCGCTGCTGTAGTGTAGTAGTCATTATGAATCCTTTGTATTTATTTAGGTACAAGGCGAAAAATCACAAAAAGATAATCTTTGCCTATGTACAAAATATTATCAGAAATACTTACTTTTGTAAAGTTATGCGTTTACATTGCTAAGCAATCACTTCTCAAACTTCGTTGAGCAATTAGCGTTGCATAGCGTTGCACGTGATGATTGCAAGGCTTGGATATAGCGCTTTATAGCTGATGTGTGCGGCGTCATTGAATCAAATTCTCAGGTTGATAAACCTGAGTGTTATAGGATTGAGTGCTTAACGTTTTCTCATAATCAGGCTGATAGACAGGGCATCTCAGCACAGTTTATGAGAGCCATTTTTTCATGGCTTGAGTTTTTTTAGGGTGGTCATGTGTCCTAGCCAAAGGTAGGGGTTGCGAACTTGAGCGATGAGTCCACCTGGAAATGGAGCGCTTTGGCTACGGTTGGGTGCATCTATGAGTTGCCTCAGATTTTCAATCTGTGAAAAATTAGGTGCTTTAAGCAGTGCCTGCGTTAGCAACTGTCGGATAACTCGGCGTTGCAGTGCTAAGGGCTCTATACATAAGCTGGGGCAATCGATCAGCCATTCGTTTTGTGCTTCTGGCTGGCTAGAGGTTTGGGTGATAGTACGTTGATACAGGTGAGCAGCTTGCGCTTCTAGGTAGGTGGTCTCAGCGATGGTCACTTCTGCTGTGTGAGCGAGTGCTTGCTCAACCTGTGGATTGAAGTGTTGGCGCAGATATGGCAGCAGCTCTTGACGGATGCGATTACGCCGCAGGCGAAGATCTTGATTGCTGCTGTCTGCCCAAACGGTAATGTTTTGCTGCTGGCAAAATTGGGCTGTGTCTTGACGGCGCAAGTCTAATAGGGGGCGAATGAGCATCACTGTCGGTGCGGTGCCGTCAATGGGACGCTGCCAAGGAATAGCCCCCATGCCATCCATACCGCTTCCCCGGATAAGGTTGTAGAGGACGGTCTCGGCACGATCGCTCGCCGTATGCCCAGTTACCACATGGGTGTAGCCTTGTTCTCTGGCAACTGTTGCCAGCGTTTCGTAGCGCCATTGCCTCGCTGCCGCTTCACTTTGAGGTGGAATACTGGCAACTTTGACCTGGGCGGGCACCTGCCACTGATGAGCTAAGGCGACGACGTAGGCAGCATTTTCAGCCGAATCTGTACGCCAGCGATGATCACAATGCATCATGCCTAAAGACCATTCCCATTGCGATCGCAAGTCTATTAATAAACGCGCCAAACATAGCGAATCTTGCCCGCCAGAAACTGCGATTAAGACACGGCTATGCTTGGGCAACAAACGACGTTTGCGTAAGAGAGTATGCACCCTAGCGTGGATCAACGACCAAGCCATGATCTCTTGATTTAATCCTTCGAGATATCTTCCTGGAAGTCGACAGCAGACTCTTTAACCTGTTCAGTCGCTTCATTGATCCTGCGTTTTGCTCGATCTAGCCAGCTTTCACCTGTATCATCACTTGCCCTGAACTGTCGATGTCAGTGCCGATACTCCCTGGTACATCGGAGACGACTTCGCTGATATCACCTTGAAGGTTAGAGTAAATGGCACTCAGTTCCTCTGTCGATGAGTCATCAACTGCAGTCATGCTCGGCAGATTAAAGTCAATAGCGTCGATACCATCAATATCCTCTGTAGATGGTGCTGCCGGGTCAATAGAGGCTTCTAGATTGATGGGGTCTTCTAGATTGATGGGGTCTTCTAGATTGATGGGGTCTTCTAGATTGATAGAGTCTTCTAGATTGATAGGGTCTTCTAGATTTTCGCTCTCTCTATAGGCATTGTCATCTATAGAGACACCGTCGGCATTATTGTCTAGCCAACTCGCTTGGGCTACGCTCGCTGTCGCAGCGCCTGCGGCCAAAGCAGTTGCGCCTATGGCTGTTGTGCTCGCCTGTGCGCTTGACTGAATTAGAGTCTCATCTGGTAAGTTTGTGAGCTCGCGAGCAGTTACATCGCTGCTGTTGAAATCATCATCGCCACTACGACCGCTATTGCCACCCGTGCCATCGGCCGTACCGCCTGAGCTAACCATATAGCCCGTTTCTTCTTCACGGCCACGTCTACCCGCCGCCCAAATGAGTAGGCCAAGCCCTGCTATAGGAAGCAGCAACCACCACCAGCGGCCTTTATCTGTGAGTTGATTGGGATCTGCACCGTCACCAGTTTCCATGCCGCTGCCAGACAAATCGCCGTTGGCTTCTCCGCTACCAACCGTGTCATTGGTTGCGTTGCCGACTGTGCCGTCAGCAGCAGTACCGTCAGCGGCAGTGCCATTCGCCACTCCATTATTCTCGTTTGCCGCATTGCCATTGCCAGCACCGCTTTCAGCATTGCTATTGCCGATATTGTCAGCGTTGTTTGAGCTGCCGCCCGCGCCTGACGCCGCTACATTGGTTTGTGCCTCTGGGATAACGCCATTTCCAGTGAGAGCGGCCCCGTTGAGTATGGCTTGCCCAGGTTGGCCCGTTGCATAGCCTAAGAAAGCCTGGATCTCTGGTGAAGCACCTCCTGCATAGACAAATGAATAGGGCTGCGAAAAGGGATAGCGCAGGTCAGTCGGTGGTGTTTTGTGAAGTTGAAGCGCCTTCAGCCCAGACTGGCCTGCGAGTTCGCCTACGAGTGCGTAGCCAATACCGTCATTACCGATGGCTTTAGCCAGCGCTGCTGTTGAATCTTCTGTTAGCTGAGTCGCATTATCTCCCGTGGCAAAAGGGGCGGTCTTAAAAACCGGGTAGGGTTTGAGGGATTGACGAGTTTCATTGGACTCGGGACGATCAATCATCCGGATCGCTACCGATGGCCCGCCTACGGCTGACCAATTTTTGATTTCGCCTCGAAAAATTTGAGCAAATTGGCTACCCGTCAGACTTTGCGTGAAAGGATTATTTTCACCGACGACTATCGCAATCTTTTCACGGCGCACGGGAACAGCGATCAACCCTTGAGCTTGCTCTTCCGGGGTTAAGGGGCGACTGATCGCCGCTAGCTCCGCATTGTCATTGAGAACATCTTGGAGAGCTGCTTCAACGCTTTTAGTGGTGATGGTTACTTTGCCAGTTGAATAGGCACCTTCAAACCCTTTGCGCAGGACATCACTGATGGTGTTCATGTTATCGGAACTACTACTGATGCGAATCCTTGTGCCTGCAGGCACTGATTCAGGCACAGAGAAACTAGGTGATGTTTGCGCTAGCACAGTGGTTTCAGCAAAGCCCAGAGAAGCGGAGCGTAACTGAATAGGCATAGCCCACACTGTGAGGGCTGTGATCGTCAGTAATGATGCCGTTTTACGATTAACCATAGGTTCAATTAACACCTCCGTAGGCAAAAACTGCAGTTTTAGGGGCAATTCAGGTGAGAAAAACACATTTGTCTCATCAGAGTAATGCGTTTTCCGACAATGGGTCAGCTTTATCAAATCATTGAGTGAGTTTATCTTTTCTTTAAACGCACTCTGTATGGTGCCATAAAGCGGCTCAAATAGATGAAAAACCAAGTGAATAAGGAGGCTGTAGCTATCGACAACCATCTGTCGTACCTAGATTATGTTCAGCCCTGACTTAATAACGGTTCAAGGGAGCGGTATCTTTTGAAATAGACCGGTCACAGTTAGGTGCTGATGGTTAGATGCAGTGAAGCGCAATTGAGTTAGATGCAGTTAAGTGCAATTGAGTCAGTATCCGTACATCTGACTTATTCCTTTGTATCAATAAAACTTGATAAATCTGATACATTTAGCCACGCGCTATGTTCCATAAAGCAATAGTGTTCTAAGATGGCCAAGGCTTATGGCTTGGTTTATGACTCTTCGAATGCTTGATGCTTGTTTGCCAGCTTTCGCTGAAATGTCCGGCTTATTTCAACAAACGTTCGACTCTACAGGGTGTCGGCACATGGTTCCCGATTCATCATCATCTCCACAAAATAGTCAACCTACCGATAGCGTTGACTTTAATAACTTTATTTTGGAGATTGAGCCTGATCCTTCTTCAGTCAAAGAAGAGGCACTTCAAACTAAACCAGAAAGCAACCCAAACCTACAGGTTCAGTTCAAAAGTGAGCGGGGGCGGTTGCTGTTGCTGTTGCCGCCTGCGCCTGAAAAAGTCGCAATCCTGTGCACTGGCAAGATTTAAGACAGCAACTGAAGCAACGTTTGAGTGGGGGGGAGCGATTTCTCCAGCCACATACTCCAGTCCACCTGATTGCGCGCGATCGCCTTCTAGATAGTCAGCAAGTCCAGGAAATCGATGCCCTCCTCAGCGAAGCCCAACTCCCCCTAAAGCGCATTTACACCAGTCGTCGTCAGAGCGCGGTGGCTGCTGCGACTGCTGGATATTCCGTAGAACAGCAGACAACATTAGGGCACCTAGGCCAAGGTCAAGAAGCCTCCCAACAGGCCATGGACGAGCCCCTATATTTGCAGACAACACTGCGCTCAGGCGTTGAGGTCAGACACCGAGGTACGGTCATCGTCCTAGGTGATGCTAATCCCGGTAGTTCTGTCGTGGCCGAAGGCGACATCTTTGTCTGGGGGCGCTTACGCGGAGTTGTCCATGCCGGTGCTGGAGGGAACAGCCAGTGCCGTATTATGGCTCTGCATATGCAGCCCACCCAACTGCGAATTGCTGACCAAGTGGCTCGCTCGCCAGAAGATCCGCCCGCGCAGTACCAGCCTGAGGTAGCCTATATTGGCCCCGACGGTATTCGCATTGCGATCGCCTCCGAATTTGCCTCAGCCGACCTGACTACCCAAGAAACTACATGAGCCGCATTATCGTCATGACCTCCGGAAAGGGAGGCGTTGGTAAAACGACCTGCACCGCCAACTTAGGGATGGCCCTTGCTAAAGCCGGACAGCGCGTAGCCGTTGTAGATGCTGATTTCGGCCTACGCAATCTAGATTTGCTACTGGGTTTAGAAAATCGCATCGTCTACACTGCTTTAGACGTGCTCGCTGGCGAGTGCCGCCTAGACCAAGCCCTAGTGAAAGACAAAAGGCAACCTAACCTAGCCTTGTTACCCGCTGCGCAAAATCGCTCCAAGGAAGCGATTAAGCCTGAGCAAATGAAACGGCTCATCAAAGCACTCACCAAGGTGTACAACTTTATCTTGATCGATTCTCCTGCCGGGATTGAAATGGGATTTCGCAACTCCATTGCCGCTGCTCGAGAAGCCATCATTGTCACAACTCCAGAGATTTCGGCAGTGCGAGATGCTGATCGCGTCATTGGTTTATTAGAAGCTAACGATATCAAGGCAGTGCGCTTAGTGATTAATCGTCTTCGGCCTGCTATGGTTGCAGCGGAGCAGATGATGTCGGTCAAAGACGTCCAAGGTATTTTGTCTATTCCACTGTTAGGTGTCATTCCAGATGACGAACAGGTGATAGTTTCAACCAATAAAGGGGAGCCTTTGGTCTTAGAAGAAAAACTATCTAAAGCCGGGATTGCCTTTATGAATGTGTCCCAACGATTGCAGGGCGAAAAAGTTCCGCTCATGGACTTGAGCATTCCGAAAGAAAGTTTCTTTACTCGACTTAAGCGGCTATTCGGAGCGTAGGCATCCTCAGCGACTGACGATCCTCTCTGCAATAGTGACATCACAGTGACTAACCATATGGCAATTCCTATCATCAGCGACCTACTCGATCGACTTTTTGGCACCAGCGAAGATCCTCACAGCCGTGATGACGTTAAGCGTCGGCTGCAAATAGTACTCGCCCACGACCGACTAGCGCTCGATCCACAGACGTTAGAGATGATGCGTCAAGAAATCATTGCTGTTGTCTCTCGCTATGTAGAGGTAGACTTTGACGCTCTAGAGTTTTCCTTAGCTACCGATCAAAGGGTAACCGCCCTCACCGCCAATCTTCCTATTCGTCGCATTCGACCTTTAGGGCGTGGGGCCGATCAGCCCATCAACCCGGATGATGAAGTTGAAAAAATTGAGCTTGCTTCTCCCTCAGAAGCCTTAGCCCTAGACGCCAAGGAAACCGAGGCTGCACTGCGCAAATTTGAAGAAAACTGCCGCAATGAGCCAGACTTGGTTCATTCCCCATTAGATATCGATCGATCTGAGATGGACGATGATGAACCGGAAACACCTGATGCAATCTCACAGGAAGATGATCCGTTAGAGCCAGTAGGCAACAAAACAGACGATCTTGAGGATCTACTCGAAGGCGCTACGCCTGACGTACCAGATATGTCTATTCCTGATTCTGGCCTTAAAATTACCCGCTCGCCCCGCAAGACATCAGATTAATCTGATTAATCTGATTAAATTGTGCAGCCCATGGCGGATATCCAGGCCAGCATCAGCTTATTTTGGCGGATGCGGTCATATATCAATACATCGCTTATACTTTTGTTAATGAACATTAAGTAAGGCAAATATGATGGCCGCAGAGAAAGACTCGCAAATGAACACTTCCAGCTCAGAAGTAGCCCTAGAGAGCAAAACGCTCGGTGTTAACCCGACAAGTTACTATCGACCCGAGCCCCGATTGGGCTTTACACCCTACGCAGAGCTATGGAATGGTCGTCTAGCGATGGTAGGCATCATTATTGCCCTGGCTTTTGAGCTGGTATCTAAATACGTGTTTTAGAATATGTGCTTTAAAGTACTAACGGGAAAAAACGGCACTGGCAAAGACTCCGACTGTAAAGTGGGTCTTTTGATCCGCTGGATAGATGAAAAGCGGCAGCTTGGGGAGCAGAGTAAGGACGCATCCCTACTTCAGCAGTCGAGTTAGCCCTGTCACTATAGGCTGCTAGCGTTGGCGTAATCTCTCTGAAGAGCATCACCATGGCTCTAACTAGCCCACAGAAGCTATGGGCTACACAATAGCTAACACAATAGAGCTAACACAATAGCTATAGGTTGCACAATTGATATTGCTGATATCCAGGTCTTCACCCACCTTATAGGTGCTGCAAGCTTCAAGTTCAAGCGCTGTTAGGTTTCAAGCAATATTAGGTTTCAAGCAATATTAGGTGGAACCTGGGGTTTCATATTTTGGGTCAGTTGACTTTGAAATAAAATTTTTAAGGTCATTGCGTCGTACCTCTATAGCTTGGGTGCTGGCGTCACCTTCTAAAAAAATTAGACTATCTACCGGCTCAATTGAGGGTAGTTGAAAGAGAAGTCGAGCAACAGGAATCGGTAAGGCCATCAAACCTGGGTTGCTCCTGGCAAGTTTGTCTCCAGCCGCTGCAGCTAATGAGGGATAAGCATAGATCACTCGTTTGGGCTGGGTCGGATTATCTTTATGAGCAATCGTCGCTTGTAGCCACTGATGGCTCACCGATTGCAAAATGTAATATTCATGGTGCTGTAGCTGATTGGCAATGTTGCGAATGACGGGCGCGACCGTTTGGATGGCCTGTTTTAGGTCGGCTTCGGGGGGAGCACCATCTATGAGGTTCTGAAGTTGCTGATCGATATCCATATGTAAAGTACAAGGATTGTATCTACCAACTTTAATACTTCTATGAATATCCCGTCAGAAGTGTTTATAACGGGGAGCAATCTGTCTATTCTCAAGGTTGGTGCCTGCTAATCAATGGTCACATTACCAACGGCTCAACCATCAGGGAATGTCAGTGTCATCAGTTGTGGAAACACTTTTTGATCGATTGTTTCAAAAAATTAATCGCTCTACACAAGCCTCAAAGCGAAATTGCGCTGAGGTGGCCAGTCGTATTGTTTGTGAAGTCCAAAGAATTTGTGCTGAAAGCCAACGAATTCAAGATTCAGGTAATGTCGAGAGCTGGGAGAATGATCTGGCGGATCTGCGCATCCAGCAAATTCATCGATATTTTGAACTGGGCTCTTATAAAGGACGCTTGGATCTGCACAGTAGCTTGAGTGCAATTGTCTACCGCTACATGACACCGCCTCAAGTCCAATCGAGCTATCGGGCACGCATATCTCTGATTGAAGACTTTCTCCAAAATTTTTATGTAGAAAGCGTCAATGCCTTTCGTCGAGAACACGATGTGGCCCCAGATTATCGGCCTCGTTCTCTTTTGGAACTTGCTGAGTATATGGCTTTTACAGAGCGCTACGCCAAGCGGCGGATTCCCTTATCACGGGGTCGCTCTCAGCAGCTCATTATTTTACGAACCCAAACTTTTTCCAGACAGCAACCGCCTGAAACCACCATTGATATTCAGCAGGCGATTGAAGGCGGAGACGCAGAACACCCTCGGGCTGCACCTTTACAGCGTTTAAGAGAGGAGCTAACGACTGGTGAAGAACCCAGCGATTTGGAAAATACAGTGCGTGAGCGGGTGATTGAGCAACTCATCGCTTATCTGGTCGAGAAGGGGCAACAAGACTGTGCAGATTATTTTAGTCTGCGCCTGATGGATTTACCCACTCAAGAGATAGAGTCCATCTTGGGGATAACTGCTAGAGAACGCGACTATTTACAGCAGCGGTTTAAGTATCATCTCCTGAAGTTTTCATTTGCGCATAATTGGGAACTTGTGCACGAATGGCTCGGGGCAGAATTGGGCAAAAATCTAGGTCTAACGCCGCAGCAATGGGAACACCTCAAGGAAAAAATTAGCCATAATCAGCTCAAGATTATCAATCTGAAGCAACAGGGGCTGGATGATGCCGAAATATCAAAACAGCTTGATTTGACAGCGACTCAGTTGCGAAAGCAATGGTCTAAACTGCTAGAGCAAGCCTGGGATCTTCGAAATATTTGAGGATGGGTATTATCAGTAGGCGGCTGGTGATGGATAATGCTTCAAATGTTTGTCTGGAGTATTGGCTATAGGAGGTTGGCTATAAAGCGCTTAGGCGTCTAACGGGCGCTAGATTCGCTGGGAATTTATCCGGACTGAGATATTTGCATATGAATAATGACTCAGATAATATTCGGAGCTTACTTTTGTGGCTGCTTTGTAAGTTCGACCCGACATTCTCTTTACCATCAGGAAATGGGTCTACATGGGCAGCCAATTTTGAGGGTAACTTCTCAAAAGTAAGTCAATTCGAAGTCGGGTCTGATGCAACGTCTATGAAGCCTATTTTCCAACAAGGGTCTGAGGTCGATTCGATTGAATTGTCTTCTTATCCATCTACATCCTCTAGCTCGGTGCCTTTTGGTTCATTGAGTCCTAGATTTTCGAAGGCTTCGAGGGAGACATTTTTAGATAATGTATTTTCTCAGACGGCTCAGTCGTTTAACTTCGGAGAAATCCACGCTGTGCAAGAACGTTTTGAAGCTTTGTTAAAGCAACGTCTCCTTTCGGAGTACGAAAGTAAACCTCCTCTTTTTCCTTGGGAGTCAGAAATTGGCGAGTACCCTGCTGAAGTATCTGATTTTGAGTCCGCTGTGGCGGTTTCACCTCTCTGGCGGGCTTATGTGAGCGCGCTCAAAGTGTCCTGCCTTTTGCCTGAGGCGCTATTGAATAGTTTGCTGGATCGGTGTCAGGCTATTGCTTGCTTACCGATGAAGCAGGGTGTTCAGTTAGTGCGAGCAGTGGAAATGCTCTTTCCGGGTCATACTGACATGCTGGAGCCGATTGCCGATATGGTATTGGTACCTGCCTATCGTTCGGATAGCGCTACTCAAGATGCGGTAACTCAAGAGCTTATCAATGTAGCTGGCGACTATGATTCGGCGCTACCGGCGCAGCAAATTGCTCTTTCGATGTTGGCTGCCCGAGAAATTTTGGCTGCCATGACCCTTTCTATCGGGGGGAATACATCTTGTGATTCTAGGCGCTGGATCACTGCTGATGGTGTGATTGAATTGGTGGTGAGCTATGAGCTGGATAAGTTAACGCTATCGGCGGTGCTGCCTACTGGTGGGGAAATGGGTCTATGGGATGGAGCGATGGAGAGGCAATCGGCGAGGCGATCGCAGCCTGGTTCCCTTGATATTGTTTGGGCTCATCCCAAGGAGAGCAAAACTTATGCCGTAGAGCTGTCTTTGACAGGAGAAGCTCGGCCGCTAAGCTTGACCATTCATGTAGAAGGGTAATCTGGACGATTAATTTGGACAGTTTATCGGGGCGGCTCATCGAGGCGATTCATCTAGACGGCTCATCTAGACGGCTCATCGAGGCGATTCATCTAGACAACTGACGAGGTTTCTCGCCACACGGATGGATCGTGAGCAAAGGGTTTTTCTGCTCTTTTCATTGTCTTTTCATTGATGTATGGCTAAGAAGGCTTGGATGGTCAGCTTCTGCAGAAGCTGACCATTTTTGCTGGCTCTATAGCGTTTCTCACTTGGCTAGAGTACAGATATTTTGGTGAAACCTTTGCAGGACAACGGGCCAAGTGAGTAGCCTGTACCGAATGCATCCGGTACAGGCTATATAGCTTTGGTCGCTTGGTTGAGGTACAGCAA
>JAAUPS010000185.1 GCA_012033015.1 Phormidesmis sp. RL_2_1 | reverse complement strand
TGTATAGCAAAGTGAGGATGCATTACTGACTTTGTCTTGGTGAGCATTCCTTAGCGCCGTACGACGACGCAGGGTCTCACCGCTGCTAGTCAAGGCTTCCAGCGATTACGATTGTCCTAACCAAACTCGACAGAAGCGATATCTTTATTCAATTTTTGCTGATGCTGTGGATCTTGAGCCTAATAAATCGAGCTTAATTGAGAAGAATCGATGACGAGGAGAGGCTAACGGGGCGTTAGGATTAATGTTAAGAGCGATACAATATATGCTCTGAAAGCTTATATGCTCTGAAAGCTCTGCTTGTTTACCATCTATGGCGTTTACCATCTATGGCGTTTATGTGATGGCAACTGAACAAGTTGCTACAATAAGCTGCTGAACAGTAGGGCTGATAAAGGCCCCTATCTTTCATCCCCTTGTAATTGCTATGGCCTCTTCTACTTTGATTTCTGATACATCTGTAGCAGGTGTTTCGGCTGATGCCGCTGTGGCAGCCGAGCCGGTTTCGTCTGGCTTTCAGCCAGAAGTATTTGACCAGCATGTGATGGCCACTTATGGGCGCTTTCCGATTGCTTTGGAGCGAGGCGAGGGCTGTCGGGTATGGGATTCAGATGGACGAGAATACTTAGATTTTGTGGCGGGAATTGCCACCTGCACATTGGGTCATGCGAATCCAGCCATGGTAGAGGCTGTCACGGCACAAATTAAAAAAGCTTCACCATGTGTCAAATCTGTATTACATTCCTGAGCAGGGGGCGTTGGCTCAATGGCTGACGGCTCATTCTTGCGCGGATCGGGTGTTTTTCTGCAATTCGGGGGCTGAGGCAAATGAAGGGGCCATTAAGCTAGCTCGCAAATATGGACGTACCGAGTTAGGGATAGAAAATCCAATTATTATCACAGCGAATTCTAGTTTTCATGGCAGGACGCTGGCGACGGTGACGGCAACGGGGCAGCCTAAGTATCAGAAAAATTTTAATCCGCTGATGCCCGGTTTTCACTATGTTCCTTATAACGATATTGACGGGCTCAAAGCTGCGATCCAATTGCTAGATGCTGACCAGCGGCAGGTGGCAGCAGTGATGCTAGAACCTATGCAAGGTGAGGGTGGCGTCTGCCCTGGGAACCCGGTGTATTTTAAGCAGGTGCGGCGGCTATGTGATGAAATGGGGATTTTGCTCATTTTAGATGAGGTACAGGTGGGGATGGGCCGTAGCGGCAATCTTTGGGGCTACGAAACGGTTGGCGTGGAGCCCGATGTTTTTACCTCGGCCAAGGGCTTGGGTGGCGGCGTGCCGATTGGGGCGATTTTGACGAAACGCCATTGTGATGTTTTTCAGCCGAGTGAGCATGGTAGTACCTTTGGGGGTAATCCCTTTGTGTGTGGTGTGGCGCTGAAGGTATGTGAAACCTTGGAAAGTGAGCAGGTGCTGGCGAATGTGCGATCGCGCGGGCAGCAGCTAAGAACAGGGCTAAGGGCGATCGCGCAAAAATACCCGAGCCTGTGTGCAGGCGTCCGTGGCTGGGGCTTAATCAATGGCCTGGTGCTACAACCTGAGGTCGAAACGGTAGCGCTAGATATTGTGAAAGCAGCCTTGGCAGAAGGATTGCTGGTGATTCCAGCAGGGGCAAAGGTTGTGCGATTTGTACCGCCTTTGATTGTCAGTGAGGCCGATGTGAATCAGGCCTTGTTCCTAATGGAGCAGACGCTGGCCAAGCTAGTCTGAGGAACACTAGCATTGGTGCTGGGCCAAGCTTAGATGCTTGCTCTCTATGGGATACTTGCTCTCTATGGGAGGCTGACGAGTGCGCCTTGGTTGACCGTCAAAATTTGGGATGCTTTTAGCCATTGGGCATCAAAGGCACCTAAATGGGTGGTTGTAATCAAGGTTTGAAATCTATCTTGAATGGTTTCGAGCAATTGATTCTGGCGTTTCATGTCTAGTTCTGCTAAGACATCATCTAGCAATAGCAAAGGCGGCTCGCCGATGACAGATTCGATCAGTTCTAGCTCGGCAAGTTTGAGCGATAACACCAGGGTGCGCTGCTGACCTTGAGATCCATACTGGCGAGCCGGGGTATGATTAATCACAAATTCCACATCGTCACGGTGTGGGCCGACCAAGGAGGTGCGCTGGTGGTATTCGGCAATGGCGCGGGCGCGGATTTTGTCGAGAAAAGCTTGCTGAATAACTTTAGGCTCGGTACTTTCTAGCATCTCAGGTGCTAATTCAGAAGCTAGGTTATCGCCCTTGAGAAAAATATTGGGCTGATAGCGCAGCACCAGGGCTTCACTGTCGCTGCTGATGGCCTGATGCCAGCGCTGGGCAATGGGCATCAGTCTTTGCAAAACCCGCGATCGCGTCGAATGACCCGAGTGCCTGCAGTGGCCAGTTGAGCATCCCAAATAGCCATTTGCGTTGCATCGATACGGGCTAGCTCAAAACGTTGGCCGTCAGCGGCTGAGGTTTGTTGCTTGATAAAGCTATTCCGCTGTTTTAGCACCTGATTGTACTGCTGCAAAATGTAGGCATAGACAGGCTCTAGCTGAGTGAGCAAGGTATCTATCCAGAGGCGACGACCGCCGGGGCCGCCGCGTACCAAGTCTAAATCTAGGCTAGAGAACTGGACGGCATTGAGATTTCCCAGAAAGTCCTGCTGGCGCTTGAAGGTTTCGCCGTTGAGCATGGCGGCACGGCGACCGCCATCCCGCAGAACCAAGTTAAGTTCGCTGAGCCCGAGTTCTCGTTTGAGTCGGGCTTTGATATGGCCTGTAGAAGTGCCTGCTTGAATGAGATCGCGATCGCGGCTCGTCCGGTGCGATTTCAAAGTTGCCAACAGCTCCACTGCCTCTAGCAAGTTAGATTTGCCCTGGGCATTATCTCCCAACAAAATCGTCTTTGAAGCATTGAATGCCACAGACTGACTACTGTAATTGCGAAAATTTTGTAGATAGAGATGCTGGAGAAACATAAAAAAGATCTGATGGCGCATAATCACCGTAATACCCGAGAGTATTGACGGCAAAACCAACGCTGATTTTTCCGACAGACTCAAATTTCCCCGTCACTGTGCGACCTATTAGAAACGATCAAAACAGCCGCAAAAATTATCTACTGTGGCCTTGCAGCAAACCGGGCAGCCGGTGCTACAATACTCAAGCGCAAGCGTTGGGGTGTCGCCAAGCGGTAAGGCAGCGGGTTTTGGTCTCGCCATTCCTAGGTTCGAATCCTAGCACCCCAGTTTTCATATCAGTCATGATTCCGGGCCTAATTTCACATTCAGCTTGTGATATAGTCAGCCTTGCGGAAGAAGATTTTAGAGCGATATTTTAAGCCCGTAGATTTGCTTATACTCATGGCGTTTATTTTGTACAGTATGCCGCCTCTATTAAGCAGAAATAAAGTCTAGATATTTATACACTTAAACTTCTATGTGCTTCATCGGTAGCTAGAAACTTCCTCCAACTTCGAACAGTCTCTAGCACAAAGGGGTCAGTAACATTGCTGGCTCATGCATTTTTCCTGTTGAACATGAAGCACACCAAACTGGCCACTGCTTTACCATCGGATCGTGATTTATCGACGGTGGCAAGCCCTAAAGAAAAGGTCTTGATTAACTTAGAGATTGTTCGAGATGGCCTATATCAGGCTTCTATAAACGATCAGATTACGCAGCAGCCTTCGGTTCATCAAGGCAGATATAGCAAAGAACCCCATGGGAGAGAGACTAGTAAAGTCAGCATGATGGGATTAGAGTTTGATGATTTTTCTAAGCAAGAACTGCTTGCCCGATTAAGCAAGGGAGTGATTTTTACCCCCAACGTGGATCACCTGATGAAACTACGCTGCGATCCTGACTTCGTTGCGGCATATCAAAAAGCAGACTTTACAGTTTGTGATAGTCAAATTTTGATGTATGCCTCTAAGTTTCTCGGCAAGCCGCTAAAGGAAAAGTTATCCGGTGCAGATTTATTCCCTTGGTTTTGCGAACATCATAAAGATAACGAAAATATCACTGTGTTTTTGCTCGGTGGTGCCGAGGGTGTTGCGCGTGAGGCCCAACTCAGAGTGAACCAACGCACTGGCAGAAAAATCGTTGTCGGAGAATACTCTCCGCCCTTTGATTTTGAGCATGATCCACAAGAATGTGCCAAAATCGTTGAGCTTATTCAGCGTTCATCCGCTAACGTTCTAGTAGTATGCCTGGGTGCGCCGAAACAGGAAAAATGGATTGCCACCTACCAAGAACAATTGCCTGGAATTGATATTTTTATGGCATTTGGCGCAGTCGTCGATTTTGAGGCAGGCCGTAAGCCGAGGGCACCGGTTTATATCAGTGAGCTTGGCTTGGAGTGGCTGTATCGATTACTGTGTGAGCCCAAGCGACTGTGGCGGCGCTACCTCATCGAGGGCATGCCATTTCTAGGCTTGGTCTTAGCAGAAAAATTCAGACAACTGAATCTGCGCTGGTAACCACAGCGAGCGTTAATCGTTTTGCTCTAGGATGGATGTGAGTGCCTTTAGGGCTACACCTCTTTGTCTCGTGTTGGATAGAAATGTCTCAGCTTAGCCGCGACGGTAGCCAGCTCAATCACCAAAACGCTAGCACACCCCCCGCTAGCACACACACCCCTAGCACACCCCCCGCTACGCACACACCCCTCTAGCACACTAGATGCTAGCAACCTAAGTACTAGCGAGCCAGATCATTCTCAACAAAGCTCAACCTTCTCCTATTCACCCTCAGCCATTCGTCGGGCTCAGAGAGCGGTGTGGTGCTCTCCTTTTTATCCCAAGTTACTGGCTGAAATGCGGCTCCGTAGCGTCAGCGTTCCTACTATCGCCGAGGATAGTGGAATGCTGCAGGGCTACACCCGGCAGCCTCTTGCAGAAGTGGCTACCGAAACAGAACTGCTGTGGCTAGTGGACGTTGGCATTTTACGCCGAGAAGTAGATGGGCAGGGGCTGACTGACAGTTTTAGGCTGACACCGCTGGGTCGCCAAGTGGTAGAACATTGGCAACGTCAAGGTTGTCCGGATCGACGCGCTAGCCTTTTGGATTATGTGAAAAATGGCGTGATTCGTCGGCTACGTATTCCTGACTGGCTGGTATAAGAGTTGTTTGAAGTTTTTGAGGTACGCCAATATGGCGGCACCCGGATGCATTAGGTAGCGCGACTCACTTGGCCTGTTGTTCTGTAAGGGTTTCACCAAAATATCTGTAATCTAGCCAAGTGAGAAACGCTATATTTCAGCGTCTTTACGTAAATATTTCAGGGTCTTCAATGGCTTACTTGCATTTTTGTGCCCCGTACCATGCCAAGTTTGGGTAATGTGAAGTATGTATAGGAAGAATACTTAAGTGGGCACTGAGGGAAACTAGTGGTGAAATCAATAATGGTTGTGGGCACTACGTCCCATGCCGGTAAGTCCATGTTGGTAGCCGCACTTTGCCGCATCCTAAGTCGTAAGGGCTGGCGGGTCGCGCCCTTTAAGGGGCAAAACATGGCGCTGAATTCGTATGTCAGTACGACTGGAGCCGAAATTGGCTATGCGCAGGCAGTACAAGCTTGGGCTGCAGGGGTAACGCCCCAAGCAGAAATGAATCCGATTTTACTCAAACCCCAAGGCGATCAGACTTCTCAGGTGATTTTAAAGGGTCGCCCGATTGGTACAACTACGGCCGAAAAGTATTATGAAGAGTTTTTCAGTATAGGCTGGCAGGCTATTCAGGAAAGTATTGCGCGGCTGAGTCAAGAATTTGACCTGCTGATTTGTGAAGGGGCGGGCAGTCCGGCAGAAATTAATCTTAAGCATCGTGATTTGGCTAATATGCGAGTTGCTAGCTATTTAGATGCACCGACCATTTTAATTGCTGACATTGACCGTGGGGGCGTGTTTGCCCATATTGTCGGCACCTTAGAACTCCTAGATCCCGAAGAGAAAGCGTTAATCAAAGGCATTGTGATTAACAAGTTCCGTGGACAACGCTCGATTTTACAGCCCGGAATCGATTGGTTAGAGGCGCGCACGGGTATTCCTGTAATTGGCGTGATTCCTTGGATTACGGAAGCTTTTCCGGCGGAAGATTCACTGTCGCTGCTGGAGAGAAAAGCTGTTAAGGCGCAAGCTGATATTACGGTCGCTGTCATTCGGTTGCCGCGAATTTCTAACTTTACCGATTTTGATGCGCTAGAAGCTGAGCCCTCTGTCAATGTAACGTATCTGAGCCCGACTGATGAGCTAGGGTATCCGGATGCGGTGGTTTTACCAGGGACGAAAACCACCATTGCTGACTTGCTAGTGTTGCAGCAAACCGGTATGGCTAAAGCCATCAGTGACTACGCTGCTGCTGGAGGTACGGTGATTGGGATTTGTGGTGGGTTTCAAATTATGGGGCAAATGTTGGCGGATCCAGAGGGGCTAGAAGGTCAAGAGGGCCGTTTTAATGGCTTGGGCTTACTCCCGCTACGAACAGTGATCACGCAGCAAAAGGTGGCCCGACAGCGGACGGTCAGCTCCCAATATCCACAGGAGGGGCTACCCGTTATAGGTTATGAAATTCATCAGGGCCGCACTCAAATTGTGATGGCAACAGATGGTGAGCAGGCCAATGCTTTTATGCCGATTTTTGATGATCGCAGCTTAGGTATTGTCGATGAAGCCCAGTCGGTATGGGGAACTTATTTGCACGGTATCTTTGACAATGGCCCATGGCGGCGAGCTTGGCTGAATCGATTGCGTCAGCAGCGAGGGTTGAAGTCTATGCCTACAGGGATTGCGAACTACCGTGAGCAGCGCGACAGTATGTTGAACAGCTTGGCGACTACCATTGAAGAGTACATAGATTTAGACCCTATTTTGTCTTAGCAGGTGTTTGGCTGTCTGTGGGAAACAGTTCTAAGGGAATAGTTTTAAACAAGGGAGTGCTGTAAGCAAAGACAATTTGTAAGCCAAGACGATTGAACGATAGGTTTCTTGGAATAGGTCTTTGGACTGACTTTTTAGGTGTTATGCGGGTAAGGGTGTGACGCTCAGCGCGGTTATTTGGTTATCTTTGGCGGGGCTAGTGTCCGGTGTGCTGGCTGGCTTTTTGGGAATTGGCGGTGGAACACTATTGGTGCCAGTGCTGGTACAGCTTGGATTTATCCCGGTACAGGCAACTGCCACAAGTTCTTTGGCGATCCTAGTGACCTCTAGTGCGGGGAGTTTTCAAAATTGGCGCATGGGCTATCTCAATTTTGAGCAGATCGTTCTATTAGGGATTCCTGCTGTGGTGACAGCGTTTTTAGGAACGTTCGTCGGTGATCTGATCGCGCCTCATGTGTTGCTCGTTGGGTTTGGGCTGTTGCTCCTCAGTAACCTGTATTTGGTTTCACTCAAAAAGCGGGTGGTGCAAAAGGCGCGATTTAGAGATCCGCGTATGGGTACTGGCCCCGCCATTAATCCGGTCTTGGCGCGGTTGATCACAGGCTCTACAGCGGGTTTTATGGCTGGGCTTTTTGGCGTGGGTGGCGGTGTGATTTTGGTGCCGTTACAAATTTTACTGTTGGGTGAAAGTATAAAGTCGGCTGTACGTACCAGCCTAGGGGTCATTGTGATTACCTCTGTAGCCGCCTGCATAGGACATGCGCTCAATCAAAATATTAACTGGTCAGCAGGGCTGATCTTAGGCTTAGGTGGACTCATGGGTGTGCAAGTGAGTACTCGGTTTTTGCCGAAGCTGAGTGATCAGACGGTGACGAAGCTTTTTCGAATAATGTTGATGGTTCTTTCTGTCTACATCTTTTGGCAGGCTTTTCAGAGCTGGAAGGGTTCCTAATCGTCTAGATTAAAAAAAACCATTGCTGTGTCGCTGTTTTTAGGTGGTGTATTTTTTAGGCGGTGACTTTTAGGTTGTGCAAATTTTAGGCGGTGCAAATTTTAGGCGGTGCAAATTTTAAGCAGTGCAAATTTTAAGCAGTGCAAAGCGCTTGGGCTAGGGCGATGTCAAAGTAGTTGGCTGTACCGGCTGGGCCAGAGATGAGATGAAAGGGTGCGTCGGGTTCACCGAAATCGCTGATCACAAGGGTGGCGTCAGAGAAGTCTTGCTGGCGGGTGTAGTCGTTGACTGTAATGATGGTTTTGAGCCCGGCTTGCGTTGCAGATAGGAGACCATTGTTGGTGTCTTCAAAGGCTAGGCAGTTTTCTGGGGAGAGCTTTAGGTGTGCTAGGGCGTATTCAAAAATGTCAGGGGCTGGTTTTTTGTGGGGCACCATGTCGCCTGCGGCGATCACTTCAAACCAGTCTAGGCTGTTGGGGCCAAGGGTGTTTTCGAGTAATGCTTGGACGTTGGCAGGGGTAGTTGTAGTTGCGATCGCCAACCTGACACCCTTTGCTTTAGCCTCATTTAGTAACCGCTCTACACCAGGGCGCAAGGGAATTTTGCCCGCTGCAGCATACTGTTTGTAGTAGCTGGTTTTGGTAGCGTGTAGATGTCTGATGAATGCGTCCAAGTCAGTAAAGTCACTCGGCAATACAAAATTAGGCTGAGACTGCTGCACAAAAGCGCGAATTCGCTCCTTCCCTCCGGAAACTTCTAGCAGCTCACCGTAACGTTCTGCTGACCAGTGCCAATCTAGCCCTGCATCTGCAAAAGCTTGGTTGAAAGCGGGCCGATGACCGTCGCGCTCTGTTTCGGCTAAGGTGCCATCTACATCAAAAATCAGTGCTTTTAGTTGGGCCACGGCTGCTCTCGTGAAGTGAGTGTTCGGCTAAGATTTTACTGCTAAATGCCTGGGATAGATTGATTGATGTAGCGGTTTACAGATACATACTCTGCGAGAAGACAGCGCCTACGCAAACCAGGATTGTCAGATGTCAAGGCCATTGGCTGAGGTGTACACAACGGTTAAAAGCTGGATGTTCAAAACGGCCAAAATGACTCACATAGCCATAGCGCCAAAAGCGATGGAAGGCTGGGCATTCTATTTTGAGGGATGTCACTAAGGGTAAGGGCTTGGCAACGGAGAGAGCATACTGGCTGGCATGGTCACGCATTAAAGACGTAGGGCCGGTAACGATCAAACGCTTATGGGAGCATTTTGGGGCTTTGGCTACCGCATGGCAGGCTCCGGCGAACGCGCTACTCTCTGTCGATGGCATTGGGCTACTCATAGCAGAAAAAATTGTGTCTCAGCGGCCAAAGTTAGATCCTGAGAAATTGTTGGTGCAGCATGAAGCGGAGAATCAGTCATTTTGGACGCCTGCTGATCCAGACTATCCAGCCCTTTTGTTTGCCATTAATGATCCGCCACCGTTACTGTACTACCGTGGTCATTTGCGACTAAATAGCCTGACCCATGCATCGGCAGGAGGGCCGCTAACAGTAGGCATAGTCGGAACGCGCCGTCCTTCTATGTACGGCAGGCGCTGGACGCAGCGGCTGAGCAGCACCTTAGCGCGCAAAGGGGCGATCATTATTTCGGGCTTGGCGGCAGGTATCGATACAGAGGCGCACACGAGCTGCCTCAGACAGGACGGATTAACTGTTGCGGTGCTCGGTACAGGGGTAGATGTGGTGTATCCTCAGCGAAATCAGGGGCTCTATGGACAAATCGCGCAGCACGGGCTGATTTTGAGCGAATATCCAGATGGCACTGCGCCAGATAAAACGCATTTTCCTCGGCGTAACCGAATTATTGCAGGATTGAGCCGTGCACTGTTGGTCACGGAAGCTCCGGCTCGCTCGGGCGCATTGATTACGGCTCGGCTGGCGAACGACTATTGTCGCGAGGTGTATGCACTGCCTTGCGCTTTAGATAACAGTCAAGGTGAAGGCTGTTTGCGGCTGATTAATGAAGGGGCGCAAATGATTTTGGGTGAGCAAATGTTGGCGATCGCTTTAGAGGCTTTGCCACCTGATGCGGTCACCACCTTG
Source organism: Phormidesmis sp. RL_2_1 (assembly GCA_012033015.1). GTDB lineage: Bacteria > Cyanobacteriota > Cyanobacteriia > Phormidesmidales > Phormidesmidaceae > Phormidesmis. The sequence goes on along the minus strand of JAAUPS010000185.1, from coordinate 616 downwards.
CCACAGCAAAGCAACCCCTTGGTGGGTTCTTCTCCCTCAGAACTGCCCGACTTGACTGCTACAATGCCTGAGCTATCACCACTACTCACCCAAGTATTAAACGCGGTGACTCTTGAGCCAGCCGTACTGGATCAAATTGTGCAGGCCGCACAGGTCGATACAGGTTCAGTACTGGGTGCATTAGTTGAGCTAGAGCTGTCGGGTTTAGTCATTCAGTTGCCTGGAATGCAGTATCAAAGGGCTTGAGTTGGTGAGCCAGAGGGAAGCGCTAACCCCATTGGGAAGTGCCATCCTATTGGGAAACGCTAGGAGAAAAAACGGATTAGAAAACTATAGCCTTTGTCACTTGGCTTGGATAAAGGCTTACTGGCAGAATTCCTATAGGGCAACGGGCCAAGTGACTCGCGGTAGGCGTAGGCGCTGCCTTCTCGCAGAGTATGCATCCGCAAACCGCTATATAGCCGCTGTCGAGTGAGTGAGGACAAATAGTAACCGCTAGAAGCCTTGACTAGCAGCGGTGAGACCCTGCGTCGCTTGGCGGCGCTAAGGAATGCTCACCAAGACAGCGGTGAGACCCTGCGTCGCTTGGCGGCGCTAAGGAATGCTCACCAAGACA
>JAAUPS010000406.1 GCA_012033015.1 Phormidesmis sp. RL_2_1 | reverse complement strand
CATGGCGCCAGCTTTCGGGCGGAAACAAGATCCGCGACACCCACCAGGCCAAGGATCACATGCATGCGAGTGCCGACCCCGGCCGCGCCGGTGCAAAATCGTCTCAAGTGTCAGACAACATTTCTCATTACCGGGCAGGTCTTGCTCCGCTAGGATCGCCGCCGTCCGTCCCAAACGGCTTCTCCTCCCAATTCCCCCATGTCTTTTCCTCCGAACTTCGTTTGGGGCGCAGCCGCTGCAGCCTATCAGATCGAGGGTGCCTGGAACACTGACGGGCGCGGTCCGTCCATCTGGGACACCTGCTCGCAGCAACCCGGCTTCGTCTTCGAGAACCACAACGGCAACACCGCCTGCGACCACTACCACCGTTGGCCGGAGGACGTGCGACTCATGCGCGACCTCGGCGTGCATGCCTACCGGATGTCGCTGTCGTGGTCGCGGATCCTTCCCGACGGCACCGGCACGATCAACGAGCGCGGCCTGGAGTTCTACGACTCCCTGATCGACGGACTCCTCGAGGCCGGGATACTCCGTGGGTGACCCTCTTCCACTGGGATCTTCCCCAGTCACTGCAGGATCGCGGCGGGTTTCTCAACCGGGACATGCCGCATTGGTTCGGCGACTACACCTCGGTCGTCGCCGCGCGCCTCGGCGACCGGGTGAAGCAGTGGATCACGATCAACGAGCCGCCGTGCGTCGTCGGGCTCGGCCTGCACGAGGGAATCTTCGCTCCGGGCCTCAAACTGCCCTTCGCCGACTGCCTGTGGTGGTGAAACTTGTTGAGGTACCAGCACGGCTGAGATTTCTCCACCAAACACTCCTTCAGGAATCACTTCAGTGCTGAGCTGATTGAGAAACTCATCTCGAAAGTCAGGTGATAGTAGAAAAGAAGCGGCCCAAGCGGGGGAAGGCACTCGCTTGCCGCTACCGACCTCGATACCCTCATCAGTCGTTTGTGTCTGGTTGCCGGGAAGGGTTCCCCAAGTAAACGTCATCGTGGCCCAATCGGATACGACGCGGCGAATCACTTCCGGTTCGCGGTAGGTGTAGTCTGCTGGGCGGACGGTAAACGCTTTTCCATCGACTTGTTGAACCAAAGTTGGCGGTTTTTGATTAGCCACCTTCGACAAAGAGACCGCAAGCCAAAAGAAGGCGGTGGACAGAACCAAAATGCCGACAGAGAGGCCCCGCAAATGCCAGTGGTAGAATATCGCTCGAATCAATTCGAGGTAGTTTTGTTTTCGGAGTAGATGAGAGAATTGCATGGTTCTACAAAATTGAGACTATCTGGGCATTGGTAAGGTAGATGAGCCCACAGCGACAATACGAGTGACGCCGCCAGAGACGCTTCGGAAAACGGCCATGCCTGCGCCACTTGCGATCGCCAGCGCTAAAATCGGCGCTAATACACCAATCAACAGTAAAAACCCAAAGTCGCCCTGAGTCTGAGCTTCGGCTGAGACAACAACCGTTGCAGCCAATCCGACGATGATGCTGTAGGAAAACTTTGCCATGCCCAGACTGAAGAAGCCGGTTAACCAGGCCCACAGTGGACGACCCTGCATCGGCATTGCTGATCCTGCCACCGCGATCGGGCCAATTAGCCCCGTCAACAGCATGGCTAGCTCCAACAAAGTGCCAAAAGCCCACTGCCACCCTCGCAAAAAGGTCTGTGCCAAAGCCTGACTTGCGGTTTGCATGACCGTCTGAAGAAAGATATCGACGAGTGGATTTGTCTGTTGGTTAGGGTCAGCGTCACGATCGTAATCGTTTTCCACCTGTTCAGTGATTTCTTTTATTCTGGCCCAAAGCCGCTGAACACCAGGAGACCAAAAACCTGTATCTCGATACTCTTTTTCTAAACGTTGTTCGGTGCGCTTTCCAGCTTCTATGAAGCAGTCAACTTGAGCCTGCCCTTCCTTAGCTTCACAGTCTGCATATTCCTGTTGAATCAGGTCTTTGGCTTGCTGAGAAACTAGAACATCATTGAGCGCTTCTAGCATAGAGACTTCGTCGATCTGAATCTCTAATACCAGCTTGGTTTGCTCGTTGATAACGTTGCGAATACCTAGCGTTATCCTACCCAGTAATGCACCGTTGTTGTACAAGAGCGTTGCTACAACCAAGACCCAGAGCACATGCGGTAACGCCGGAAAGATACCGCGCTCTATCGCATCTTTTACCCACCCTACCGCGAAGAAGATAAACGTTCCTGCTAAGATGATCGCGGCAAACTGATTGATGCCCAAATACAGACCGTTAGCCGAACCAAAAATATCATTCCAGCGGTCGTCCCAAGCCTGTTGAATCGCTTCTAATTGCTGAACGCTATCTTCGATAATACTGACGCCGCCCTGTACTTGAGCAGGCAGGGAGAAGAGGAGAGGAGTAAGCAGCATGAAATTTTTTACTCCTGCGATGTTTGGTTCGTGCCAAACAGGCCCGGAATGTAGACAGGGGCTCGGCTCGCGCCAGTAATGCTGACTTGCCGTTCTAGCCGATCGCGCCGATTAGCCTCATCAATTCCCTCGCTGGTATTCGCGGCTAGCTGAGCCTGAATGCCCTGAAGCCGTTGAAGCTGTAACAGGGCTGCGTGATTATTGGCTGTGAGCTGAGTTTGGTTAGTGAGGAGGGATGCGATCGCCGCATCAATCTCAGCGGACTGCTTCATCACATCCTGGGTGACGCCGAGTCCTTGAGCCTCTTCTGCCATCTGCTGCACCTGGATTGCCCCTGCTTGCGTACTCTCGATCAAGCCAGCGGTGCGCTCAGCTTCTTCAGTTAGCCAGGTTTACCCTGTTCTCCCAATACCGGCGCTGCGATCGCCCGCGCCGATTCCTGGTCATACAAATTAGCAAGATCGCGCTGCCGCACAACCGGGCTGTGGTTCAATAGTCCAGGCCCATTTGAAGGCTTGGTCGTCCGTAGCTCGTAAGGTTCTGGCAGTGTGCCGTTTTCGTCTTTGAGATCATCCAGACCATTGTCACCCAGGGCAACGTCCATAATGGTTTCAAAGATGGGGTCAACTTTTCCTAGCTGTCCGAGCAGATAGTCTAGAGGGTTTGAGTACTTGTCTAAAACCCATTGCTGCCAAGTACTGCCGATGTCGTTGGGCATGATGGATGCCGTTGCTGCACCAATTCCCAGAAGCGGAACCAAAGTGCCCGCGCCAATCATGACAGCCGTCCATTGTTTCCTTTTACTGCTTGTTTTCGTGATTTCTGTGTTCATCACAACCTCTAATTTGTTGAAATAATTGCAGTCCCAATCGGTTCTATCGCCTCGCTTTCGAGCCAGTCGGGCGGTACCGGCAGGGGTTCTGCTTTTTGTTCTGCCGCCTTTGGACAAATCGTGTCCATTGAGCGGCCAGCCCTGACGGCTTCCACATAGTCTTTTGCAAACGCCTGAGTACCCTGCGAACTTGTTGGAATGCTGAGCCAGCACTCGCTGTCTAGCCCGCTGCTCT
>JAAUPS010000184.1 GCA_012033015.1 Phormidesmis sp. RL_2_1 | reverse complement strand
CTTTTCGATTTCAGGGTTTCCGCTGCTCTCAGGCTTTGGCGCTAAAGTCCTCACCTCCAAAATCTATTGCGCTGGCAGGTAATCGGCATGAATGTAGCCGCCCTCGGTACGGCCATTTCATTTGCCAAGTTTATCTTTTTGCCCCACGCCCGTTCCATGGTCGCGCTCATGGCCCATCCCACGACTCAAACAACAGCCGATATCACAGCTCACGAACCCGACAGTACAACAACTGCTGCAACTGCTGCAATCACGTCAACAGCCACAACTGCAACAGCCGCAATCACGCCAACAGCCACCCAAATACCGTTATCAGGCGGGTTTTGGGGCGCGATGGTGCTGCTGCTAGGGGGCTTGGTGCTGGCCAATGGCCTTTATTATGAAGCCTACAGCGTGAGTAATATCGCTAAACCCTTGGTGACGATTGCGGCTGGCTGGCTGGCGTATGGGTTGATTTTCAAAAAGCTGTCAGTCAAGTTATCGCGTGCGCCAGAGCAGTTTGAGCATCTCATTGGGGGAATGAGTCTGATGTTGACCCTATTATTTTGGATGGTGCTGGCATGATTATCTTTCTCAACTTAGTACTGCGGTTAACCATTTGGTTTTTACTCACCGCCGATTTGAGTCGGGCAAATATTATTATCGGCCTCTGTATTGCACTGCTCATACCCAATTTTGACCCTCAGTCTCGGCGGCGGCTTTCTCTATCAGCAGCGCTCAACAAGTTAGAAGACTGGCTGCGCAGCCTCGGCGAAATTGTCATGGCCATTCCCCAAGCCTACTTTGAAGCCTTTGAAATGATTCTTTTGCCCCATAAGCAAGAATATCTCACCATAGAGCCTGGTAGACCTAGGCGCTCTCCTGGGCTGATTTTTTTAGATATTTTCTTAATCACCTTTACGCCCAAAACCATTGTGGTGAAATATCACGAAGATGGCTGGCATGAGGTGCACTGGGTACAACGGAGGCAAAGGCGATGAATGTATTCGCCATGAATATATTGCTCATAGCGATGATTGTAGTGTTGTTGATTCCGCTGTATGAAGCCTGCCAAGACGACAATATTTGGCAAAAAATGTTGGCCTTTGCCAGTATTGAAACAAAAACATCCATGATCATTTTGGTGATTGCTGTCTTGAGGGACGATTGGATGATTGGGGTGGTCGGGGTTCTGATTTTAAGCCTGGGCAATGCGTCTTTGATGCTGTTGGCCCATTTACTTCGGTTAGTGCGCCTCAAGCATTTGAACCCCCAACAGATACACCCCAACAGATACAACCCAACAGATACACCCCCTAGCAGATGAGTAACCCATGGTGATGATCATTTTAAGTAACGTCTGTTTTACAGTAGGTATTGTCTTTTGGCTGTGGGGGACACTGCCTTTGGTTGGCAAGTCTTCTGTGCTGTTCAAGCTGCACAGTCTGTCAGTTTCTGACACCCTCGGCTCCATGGCGATTATTATCGGTCTACTGCTACGAATCCCTGATAAGTGGCCCCTCTTAGTGCTTGCACTGATTTCTCTGGCCATTTGGAATACGGTGCTGGGATATGTCTTGGCCTATTGTTCTAGTGATGGTGGTAATCATGTTTGAAGGGATGTTTGAAGGGATGTTAGAAGGCACGTTTGAAGATGGCTATATGATCGCCATTACGGCACTGCTGCCCCTGACAGCCTGCTTGCTTGTATTTCAGGTGAATCCTTATCAGGCGCTGATTGTTCGCGGTATTTTAGGGGCAATAGCGGCCTTAGTCTACGCCCTATTTGGCGCTGCAGATGTTGCCCTAACCGAAGCATTAGTTGGCACCATGTTGTCTATCACGCTGTATGCGATCGCCGTGCGCTCCTCTATGAGTATGCGTTTGGGGCTCGTTCTACCAAAAACAGAGCAGCTAACGCCAGATCAACCCAAAGACTTGGAGCCAGAACACCCCGCACCACAGCTCATATCAGATCTCAGCAGTGCGTTGAGTCGCCACCATATGCGCCTTGAGCAAGTCGTTTACCCAACACCTGCAACGCTGCAGGCAGCTTTAGTCACCAACGATATCCATGCCGCCTATGGATTAGACAATCACTCAAGCCCTTCTATCCACACACGGCTCCGCCAACTGTATGACATCCTCCAAGCCGAGCTTCCTCCAACCACTAACCTGATTTATTTCGATTCTTACAATCAGCTTGATAAAGGCACCTTTAAAGCCACCCAGACAAAAACCGATTTTGTGAGTGATCATATTACTGAGCAGCAGCCATGAGATGGATTTATCTTGCCGCAGGCATTGCCCTATACGTCAAAATGCTGGTGTTTCCGAACCTGTCTGTAGACTCAGCAGAACTATCGATCGTAGATAGCATTGTCCTAGACAGCGGCGTCCCCAATGCGGTTTCAGGCATTATTTTTAGAAACCGTCTTTATGACACCATTTTTGAAGTCGTTGTCTTCACCCTAGCCATTATGGGAGTAAGGTTTTTACTGGCCGACGAACAACCCACCAACACCGTTCATCAGTTTACCGATCATCCCTCGGTGGTGTTGGCCCGATTAGGTGCAACCATTGCCGCCTTGGTGAGTGTGGAGCTGGCCATTCGAGGGCATTTGAGCCCAGGGGGTGGATTTGCTGCAGGCGTAGCAGGCGGTACGGCCATTGGCCTAGTGGCGATCACAGCCTCTTCAACTTGGATGGAAGCCATTTATAAGCGTTGGCACGCCGCAGTTTTAGAAAAAGTTTCTGTTTTAATTTTTATTGTGGCAGCCCTTTTGTTCTTGGCTGGCATTGAGCTGCCGACCGGAGAGACAGGCACACTTTTGAGCGGTGGCTGGATTCCACTGTTAAATGCGCTGGTTGCGATCAAAGTAGCCCTGGGGTCGTGGGCCGCTATCTTGTTATTTATTCGCTATCGAGGGCTGCTGTGAGCCTGCTGTCATGGGCCAATCTTCGCGAGCTTGCTGAGAAAACTGGCCTAAGGGCTCTATGAAAACTGGGTCTATAAAAACTGGCTCTATAAAAACTGGTTCTATGCAAGCAGCCCTAGGTGAAAAACCTAAGGTAAAAAGCCCTAGATGAAAAGCCCTAGATGAAAAGCCCTAGGTGAAAACCTAAGGTAAAAAGCCTTAGGTGAAAAGCCCTAGATCAATAACTTTATCAAGGCAGGTCATACTAGGCGGAAGCGACTAGCTGCTTAAAGCCTTTACCGGCAGAGAATGCTGGCACCGTGGTTGCCGGGATTTTGATGGTTTCGCCCGTCTGTGGATTACGGCCATCGCGAGCCTTACGAGCGCGGGGCTCAAAGCTGCCAAAGCCAACTAGGCTAACCTTTTCGCCGTCAGCGACAGATTCCATAATGGCCTCGACAACAGCCGTTACCACCGCATCGGCATCTTTCTTAGAGACCCCTGTCTTTTCTGCAACAGCATCAATCAGTTCACCTTTGTTCATAGGAAAAGCGCAATAAAAACGTCGATGTAGTTGTAGCACAAGAATGAATGGGTCACAAGTACTATTTTTTGAAAAGCAAGATGCTCTGGCTCTGACAGGGCGTGCTGTGCGCCGTATTTTTACGTAAAATTGTGAGACTTTATGTCCAAAGCGGTAGGAAACAGATAGGATTTGGTTGATCAAAATCTTTGAACCAAGGAACCGATGAAAAGGTCTTGTGTAGTATGACTTTGCCGTTTAACGCTGCCGCTACTCAAAAGCGGGTCGATCAGTTTTGGCAACGCCCTGCGAGCTTTGGCATGGAGCGCAATGCTTATCACAACTATCTCAACGAAATTGTCAGCGATCGCTATGCGCTGATCAATGGGCTGCAAATCCTCCGCGATGAGCTGCAGTTTGCCGCTGCGAGCCCTACGGCCGTGAAGTCCTGTGGGGCAGATTTGAGCTTGCCGAGTGTGGTGACTACGTTGGCCTATACCAACTGCGGCGATCGCATCCATCAAGGCGAGGCCACTAAACGCTATCGCGATGTGGTGGCCTCTCGCTTTGCCACCCTTTCAGAAATTGGCGAACTAAAGCTAGAAGCTTTTTTCCCGGCAGGCGGCGGTACAGACAATGGAGCCACCCTAGCCCATGTCACCGTGGCCCACGAGCTAGATGAGCCCCTTAAGCAAAAGCTCTATGCCGGTAACCCTCAATCCATTTCCCTCGTCGCAATTGATCTTAAAACCCATGTTGGCCGCCTGCGCGATGGCAAAAACCATGTCAGCTACGGAAAAACTCGTGAGTCGCCTTGGCGTGAGCCTCGCGCCGCCTGTGGGGCGATTGTCGGCGCGCTACAAGACTATCATTCTCAAAATCTGATTCACCGCCGCATCCGCGATGATTTGGGTGAGCAAAATTTTCATTTTTTGGCCAATCGGCACATTCTCACCGATGAGGGCGTGAATATTACCATGGCGATCGCATCTGTGATTGTTGCTATTCGCGGCATTCGCAACACCGCTTTAGCCCTATCCCATGAGATGGACAAACGGGGACTTGCCCATCTGACTGCGAGCACAACAGTCAACCGCCCTTCGCGGGATGACTTGGTGATTTATTTGGCTCGCGCCACCGTGTTCAATGGCCAAATCAAAATTCAAAGCTTTGGCATGATTGCCGATCGCTACGGCGGCAAATTTGGCGAACATGCGGGTGAAAAGCGCTTACAGCTACGCTACGGCGACTGGGATAGTGAGAACTTACCGATTGAAGAGATTGCCTACAAGGTGAAAGATTCAGGTTGGTAGGTTGGTTTGTTATTGGCGCTTAAGTGATAGCAATCGTCAGATGCATAGCGTCAGATGCATAGCGTCAGATACATAGCGTTGACGTAGCCTCTCCAAGGAGAATGACTATTGTTCTGACTAACTCGACAGAGGCTATAGCAACAGGCCAAGCGACCCGCGTTTCTCGAATGCATCCGAGAAACGCTATCTTTGAATGGTGATCTTGGCTAAAGATGGGTTGCTATTTACGATCTAGTAACTGATGGCGTCGTTCTGTAATTGAAAGCACTGGGGAAGGTGCTTCTTCTTGATATTTGGGACTCTTCCATCCGATCGATTCTACCGTTTGGATACGGTCTTGTTCAGCGGTGACGTTTTGGGATGACAGTTGTGTGGATGTTAGCGGATAGTAAGGTTGTGAACCCTCTGCAGATTTGTTGCGGCTATCAAATTCGCTGAGCCGCAGTGTCTGAAGATTAAAGGCCAAGTCAACTTTAGGCAAAGCCTGAGCGGCTGGCGCAGCGGCAATTGCAAGCAATACGGAAACAGCGGAAAGAATGAAGCGTTTCATAGTGATACCTGACTTGTTGTTAGATTTGTTTTTTTGAGCTGTAAAACGCTTGTGCGTTGCTCTATATCTCTATTAGAGCGGGCGCAAGGCTACGTTCAGGGCTGAGCAAAGGCTGACTTATAGCTGAGCTGTAAAACAGCGAGACTTCATGCCCATGACCATCCCATGTCAGCCCTAATGCGATCGCAATGCCCTCACCCATGAGCGCTGCATCTATAGCTTCTGTCGAGAGCTTCTAGCGATGACTATTGTCCTATGCAGCAGCAGTCCGGCTGCGATCGCCCAACCCAAAGCCAAAGCCTGCAAAAAGCCGACAACCCCACTAAAAACCCAAATCAACTGCACAATGCAGTAGTCCACAGGCATCATCTTTTTGCGCGCACGACATACCCACTCATACAAGCAAGAGAGACCCAAATAAAGCAGCAGCCCGCCGAGAATAGAGGTAGGGAAATAAGTTAGCCAAGAAGAAAATAGCAGGGGCAGCAAGATAAAGGTAGCCGCGCCGATCACGGTTGCCCAGCGGCTGCGGCCCCCTAGTCGGTGCATTAATATAGAGCCGCCCATGGAATGGAAAGCAAGAATACCACCGCCAATACCGAGTAAAACATTAGCACTGCCCGCTACTTTGAGTTCATGGTTGAAGTCAATATCTTGGGCCATCACCATCTCTAAACCCTTCACATTCATCAGCAACAGCACCGCTGTTAAAACGCTCACCGTTCCAGCACACATCCACTGACTGCCAATGGCCTGCCAGTTAATCTGCAACAGATCAGACCAGTTCAACAGTTGCCAAGTTGTCTGCAAAGCAGGAATACCCAAGGTGAGCCCTCGGTCATTGGCCCCGGCAGGTGAAATGCCCAAAAGCCATAGGGAGCCGTAAAAAAGTGCGATCGCCCCGACAAGGCTGCTAGCGATCACCCAGGAATGGCGATCGCGACGAGTCGCGACCAGTAAATACAGCGCCAGCAAAAGCCCAGGCAACCAATGCATTAGCATTGCAGCCTGACCAAAATCACGCAGTGAAAGCGTATCTAGGGGTTGCTTCATTAATATTTCAACCGCCCCTTTTACCAAAAGCAATCCGCTGCTAGCAATAAAGCCACCAATCACCGAATTGGGTAACAGGCGAACAATATTGCCCAGCTTCAGTTCGCCTAGGATCCAAAGGAACAACCCTGTGAGAAGCGAGGTAAGGGCAATGGAGACAATGACAGTAACCAACAATGATTCCGGGGAGGCCGTTGGCGGCAGCTCTCGCACAACCATGCCCGTGCTCCAAGCGAGAATAGCAGTCGGAATCGCAGCCAGATCTGAAACCATACCAGGAAACGAACTCATCAGTGCCACCATAACGCGGGCAGCAGCAGCGCTAAAAAGAACAAACCCGATGCCAGCAGAAAGATAGTCTGACAAGCTATTAGAGAAAATAAGGGCAGCAAAAGAAAGGTCGAAAAGCACACCTAATACGCCAGTCGTAATACCAACAGAGAGCGTAGAAGCACCGCTCTTATTCAGAGTACAAAACATATTCATAACATTTAAGCCTGCAATAACATCGTTGTTATGAGTTTCGAGCAAAAAATCGTTAGCGTCAGTGCCGATACGAGTCTTGTTAGCCATGAGTTTTCTTCTTTTGATTGAATGAGTTAAGCCGTTGAGTTTTGCACTGAATGTTTCTCTGAGAAAACGTTTTCAGAAAAAACAAACAGATAAATAAACAGATAAAAGAGATCAGCGAGTCGTTGCTTGCTTTTCTTCACATACTGTTTTCTCTACATAAAAAAATCTGCGCACGCTTAGAGTCTTTGAGACTCTCGAAGCGTTGCGCAGATGATGATCCCTATCTATGCTATGGGAATTTCAGAAAAAGTGAACCTGAGAATGATGCACTGAGTAATCGCTTGCTAAGCCATAGCTTGCTAACTACGATCTAGTGATTGATGACGTCGCTCTGTAATTGAAAGGGTTGTGGAAGCGTCTTTTTTCTCGTATTTTGGCGATTCCCACCCTGTGGACTCTGTTGTTGGAATACTGTCTTGTTCGGCGGTGACGTTTTGGGCAGGCACTTGTGTAGAGGTTGGTGAATAGTAAGGCTGCGAGATCTCTTCAGATTTGTTACGACTATCGAATTCGCTGAGTCGTAGCGTCTGTAGATTAAAAGTTGGATCGAGTTTAGGTAGTGCCTGGGCGGTTGGTGCGACTGCGGCAGTTGCAAGCAATACGGAAATAGTGGAAAGGATGAAGCGTTTCATAGTGATACCTAAGATGTTGTTACGTTTGTGTTTTGAGCTGTATCACCAGCGGCCTAATGTATTCGGACGCTGGTGCGTTGCTCTATGTCCCTATTAGAGCGGGGGAAAGGCTACGTTCAGGGCTACGGAAAGGCCAACTTATGGCTAACTTCTGGATATTTTTTGACGGAATAGGCCCAAAGCCTTATCTTCAAAGGATTACAGCTATTGATATGAATGCCAAAAAAGCCCAAAAAGCGGGCAAATTCATGTCATAGCGTTGGTCACTTGGCTAGAATAGGTGTTTGCTGGCGAGATCCTGACGGAACCACGGGCCAAGTGACTCGCGGTTGGCGTAGCCTTCTCTATGAGTTATGCATCGAGTTATGCATCTGCAAACTGCCATAAGTGTGCGATGACTCAAATTGACTGGTTTAATGGGGAGGTACCTGCAAGTGTGCTGTGGGTCGTACCTTAGTTTTTGATGGTTCTACTTAGCTGACGGACAAATCACGATGCCCCGTTCGATTAAAGTTCAAGCAGGATATTCTGATACGCTCCGCATTGCGATCAAGCGCAATGGCTTTCAAACCCAACGCGCGTTAGCTGAGCGGGCGGGCTATTCGCTGGCGACGGTGAAAAAGTTTTTGGCCTGCAAGCCAGTTGATTTTGCAACGTTTACAGAGCTGTGCGAAACGCTCAATTTGGACTGGGAAACCATTGCTGATTTGGGCGATGGCTTCCTGCCAGAGACATTGCAAAGCCAAGCACAGGTGCTTTGCAGGAGATAACTCCGGCAAGGGAAGAGGAGGCTACTACAGCAGCGCCATTGACACCGCCATCTGTATCCTCGGGTGCCGCCCAGGCGGCTCAACTCAGCGCTGCTCAAGATTGGGGCGCGGCGGTCGATGTTTCGATCTTTTATGGGCGAGAGCAGGCATTAGCAACTTTAGAGGCATGGATTTTGCGCGATCGCTGCCGTTTAGTGGCACTCGGTGGTATCGGCGGAATTGGCAAAACAGCGCTTACCGCCAAGCTAGCGCACCGCATAGAAAATCGCTTTGACTACCTAATTTGGCGCAGCCTCAAAAATGCGCCGCCGATCCAAGAGTTGATGACGAATCTGCTGACCTTTTTTTGGGAGCAGCCCGCGATCAATCTGCCTGTAAACGAGGTCGCTGAGACTTTAGATGATCAATTGCGGCACCTCATTAGCTGTATGCGCGCCCATCGCTGCCTGATAGTGTTGGACAATGTAGAACCACTGTTTGAAGAAGGCGATCGCGCAGGCACATACCGCAAAAGCTATGAAGGCTATGGCGATCTCTTCAAAACGCTCGGTGAAACCGAGCACAATAGCTGCTTGCTAATCACCTCTCGCGAGCTACCGAAAGAGATCGCGATTCAGTCGGGCGATACCCTGCCAACGCGCTGCTTTCAGCTCACAGGCTTGACAGAATTAGAAGGGAAAGCGCTCATCCAAACCCTCGGCAAATTGACCGGCACTGCAGCAGAGTGGCAACAGCTCATTCAGGCTTATAGCGGCAATCCACTCGCGCTCAAAATGATTGCCGCTGCCGTCAGAGACTATTTTGATGGCAGTATTGCTAGCTTTTTAGCCCTAGCACAGGAAGAATCTTTGATCTTTGGCGACATTAAACAGCTTTTGGTACGGCAGATTAATCGCTTAACGCCGCTCGAAAAAGACATTATGTACTGGCTGGCGATTAATCGAGAGCCCATTGCTTGGCAAACACTTCAGTCTGACTTAGTCAAAACAGTCCCCTTAAATAAAGTATTACAGGCCATCGATTCATTAGAGCGCCGTTCTTTACTAGAAAAAGATCGCTCTCAAATCACGCAGCAAGCGGTGATTATGGACTATTTCACCAGCGAGCTAATTGCGCAAATTTGCCATGAAATAGGCCATCACAAACAAGATATTCAGCTAGATTTTTTGTATCGCTATGTATTGGTAAAAGCGAATACAAGAGACTACATTCGTCAGGCCCAAATTCGGCTGATCTTATCTCCAATTATAGAAAAACTGCAAGAAGACTACGCTTCTGTAGCAGCTTTATCCGATACTTTAAACCATGCGCTTGAGATTGCCAGAGAACACGCTCCCAACGGCGGCTATGTGGGCGGAAATGTGCTCACGCTTTTCCGCCATCTTAAAGTAGATGTGACGGGGTATGACTTTTCCAATCTGACGATTTGGCAAGCATATCTCCAAGGATTGAACCTATACAATGTGAATTTTACCGGCTCAGACCTCTCGCGATCTGTTTTCAATCAGCCGTTTGGCAGCATTCGCACCATGGCTTTTAGCCCTGAAGGTGAGGTGTTAGCCACTGGCGACACCAATGGCGAGATTTGGCTGTGGCAAACAGGCTTTTCGGCAGAATCATCGCCAGGAGCAAGTGATATTAAATCTCACATTTCAACCTTTCAAGGACATCAAAACTGGGTTTGTTCAGTGGCATTTAGCCCAGATGGGAAGCGTTTGGCCAGTGGCAGTGCCGATCGAACGATTAAGCTGTGGGATGTGGAAACAGGTGAGTGCTTGCAAACTTTGACGGGCCACAGCAACTGGGTCATGTCTGTGGCGTTTAGCCCAGAGGGAGAACAGTTGATTAGTGGCAGCGCCGATCGAACGATTAAGCTATGGGATGTGGAAACAGGTGAGTGTTTTAAAACGGTGGCAGGGCATCAGCATGGGGTGTGGTCTGTGGCCTTTAGCCCGATTCGCAAAGCGTCCTTGCAGGGGATAGGACAGTGCTTTGTCAGTGGCAGTGCCGATCGCACCATCAAACTTTGGGATGGGGCGACAGGTGAGTGTTTGCAAACGATGGTGGGACATGAGCACGGGGTCTGGTCGGTGGCGTTTAGTCCCAATGGGCGATCGCTCGCAGCGGTAGCCGCTGATCAAAGCCGTACGCGTCGTGGGAAGTGTGGAAAGCAGGAGAGTGTCAGCAGACTTTAACAGGCCATAGCAACTGGGTGTGGATGGTGGCCTTTAGCCCCGATGGGCGATCGCTC
>JAAUPS010000405.1 GCA_012033015.1 Phormidesmis sp. RL_2_1 | reverse complement strand
CGTCGTCGTTGACGGCGCTAAGGAAAGCTCATCAAGGACAGCGGTGAGACCTGCGTCGTCGTACGGCGCTAAGGAAAGCTCATCAAGACAGCGGTGAGACCCTGCGGCCGCTGATGTTTCTCTACTCGGCGATCTCGTCAGCTTTCTAGAGTGCGTATTTGCATTGAGAAACGCTATAGATTCACCTGGAATCAATTCACCTGGCCCTGGGCAAGCGGAATAGAATTGCGCCTTGGGTTAGCCATGGGATGATTTTGCTGCAACAAGGTTGTTGGGCGATTTTTAGTCATTATTAAAATGAGATTAAGCATGTATAATTGTAAAGTTTGATACTTAAGTTTTATTGCGTAATCCCGGAAAACCGGAAAGACAGCAGCTTCAAGGACTTTGCCTAAGGAGTTTACCAAAAGCCTATGGATGCCCCCGTTTTGCCGCCTTCCCAGGACAATGTGCTTGCCGTTGTCGATAGGAACGAGCGTCGCTCTGACCTTGCCCCTTTTTTGCCCACTGCAGGCTTTTCCGTTTTTAACCGCCGCTCTCATTACGGCTCTCTTAACGGCTCTTTCGGTGGCTCTCAACCAGCAGGTTGGCTTGTCTCATCTCCAATGATGCGCTCATTTACCTTTTTTAGCCAAGCGTTTCAAACAGCTCAAATAGGCAATATTTTCGCCCGCGCTCAGCCTAGTGCAGCAGTTCCCATTCAGTGGGCCCGCAGCAATCATTGGCAAAGCTGGGCTGCTGCCGCTGATATTGAAGTCACCCCCGTTCAGACAATGCCTCAGATGAGCCATCTGGAGCATCAGAACCGGGTAGTGCCCTTGCTTCATCAATGTCTTTCTCAAGTCCAGACAGAACGGCAGTTGGCCCCTCGTCGCTATCGCCTCAGTCTGAAAAACAAAACCCTAGGCTACGTAGCCAATGAAGCGCGCGCTGACTTGCTTGCCCAACAGCTCAGACGACTGATTCGCCGCGCCGCCTTTACAGCAGAGACGATTCAACCTTCGCCTACACAAGCGGGTGCAGTTGATTCTGATTTCATCGTGACTGCGAATAACCAACCACTCTTTGTGATTGATGACGCCATGGCAGAAGCAGTCGGCTACTCTAAAGAGTGGGCCGCAGTGGCATGGGCCAATAATCTACGCCTTGCCCTTGACAACGAGCCTTTGAGTGTTGGGGAGGCTCAAATGGCCCTTGAAAACCTACAGCCTTCAACCATTTCATTCGACGGAGAAGCTTCCTGGTATGGCCCCTATTTTCATGGACGGCCCACTGCCAATGGCGAGACTTACAATCAAAACGATTTGACGGTGGCCCACAAGTCTTTACCTTTTGGCACTTATCTCAAAGTTCGCAATTTAATCAACGATAAAACAGTCGTGGTTCGGGTGAATGATCGCGGGCCGTATGTGGGCGATCGCAGTCTCGATCTTTCTAAAGCTGCTGCCGATTGCCTTGGTAGCGAGCAGGTCGGTGTCATTCCTTACGAAGCTGTCATTCTGAAGCAGGCCAATTAAAGCGCGCCAAATGATCAGGCTCAAGTCAGTCAGCCTGCTTCAGCAAGGACGGATCAGTGGGCCGAATCAGGTGACGATGTGGGTAACAAATTGCCTTGCAACTGTCGATCAAGCCGCCCCAACGTCTGCAAATCTGCTATTGGAAAATCGTGGTTAAACCCTGACCAACTCTGTGAGTTTGGCTGACGTAAAAAATCAAAAGCACGGCTAAATTCTGCTGGTGTTGCGGCCACTGGTGCACTAAAGTGAGCCGGAATCACCTGCTGAAAATCCCATTGGGCAATCTGATCGACCCATGCTAGGACAGCATTAGCGCCTCGGTTAAAAATCAAAGTCTGCAAAATAGGGGCAACCCTTAGCCGTCCCTCCGCTCGCAGATTCTCAAATGACTGATGCCAATTATCCTGCCACTGAAATGGATACAGGCCAAAGTAATTTTTTTTCGTACGATTGTTCGCCTTCAGCGCATTTTGCAGCACCCTTTTGGTCTGGGGTACTACTAGTACACTAGGCTGAAAGTAAAGGGCAAATAGTACAATCCTAGCCCACCCTTTCAGCCGATTCGCTGGCGTATCTGCTAGCGGTTCTAGGGCGCTGTCGCGTGCATGGAACGCCAAGGGAAAAGGATCTTGGCTGACGACCTCAGGTGGTTCTTGCGAGATCGAAAGAATGGTATCAAGGGCTAGGAGCGATCGCGTCTGCCGGTGGAAAAAAACCACCTCGGTGTAGGGCTTTACACTCAGTTCAATCGGGCCTACCACAGCATAGTCAAACTCATCGTAAAAAGGCGTCTGGCTCGGTGATAGCGGCAAAATGTGCGTCCGCTGGGCCGGAAAACCTAACCAGCTCAACGGCAAATCGAGCGGAAAGCTCCACTGGTTAGGAGCAACATAGACCTGCGAGCGTTTGAATTTTTGGGCAAATGGCCCGGCAAAATATTTGTGCTCTACCCCTGTCACCGTGGGCAAAATCACATACTTCACCTCACCATGTTCGGCCTCTAACTCCCGTACTAGCCGTACACACTCAGGCGTAGGTGCCACCGGTGAAAACACCAACAGGCCACCTGCGGCCAGCTTAATCACCGTCATCCGAATAGGCACCACCACATAAAAAATCCCCTGCACCTGCTCCAATAGCCACAGCTTACCGGGGATAATCTCTCGGCGAAGGGTGCGCCGTTGACCGTAAGGATAAATCGGCACAATTGGCCAAAGGGGCCAGGACTGATCGCCTCGTTTGGGCATGGTGATGCGTTAGGTGATGCGTTAAAGCGTGATGGAAACAGTATGAACTAAAGCGTATTCACAGCAATGCGATGTTGGTAAACGAAATCTCCATACCTGGCCCCTCAGCCGAGGTCACCGTGCGCTTTGCCAAAATGGTGTATCCGCCCACTTCTGTGTACTCGTCTGTAAATTCGCTGCGACCTTGCTTGAGCTCGCCTGTTTTCGGGTCGTGATACACAGAATCATACTTGTGCGACAAATAGCCATTGCCTGTATCGTAGGAGCTAAAGGTGTTAATCTTCACCACGACCCCGTGAATATGACGGTACACCATTGTAAACTCATTATTTTTGACTTTGTAAGCGTCTCCGGCTGACTTTCCACCCACTGCGATTTGTACAGCCCCATCTTCTGCTATGCCCTCTACAGTGAATGTATTTTCACCGTGGGATTTTTCAAAGGGCCGATTAACTCGGTGAATGGCTACCTCCCAAAGCTGATTTTTAATCTGTTTATGGGCTGCTTCGTCTTCTACCCCAAAGACGTCTGCTGAGAGATCAGGGTTTACCTTAGCTGTGCCTGAAAACACCTGATCACCTAGTGTAAGGGTCACATCTGTGGTGTATCCCGGAAAGGCGTTATCCCAGGTATAGCGATTTTCGTACGCAGCTTGAACCAATTCGCGAGCTGAAACCTGTAGGGCAGTCATAGGGTTTTTCTACCTGTTCTTGGGT
>JAAUPS010000404.1 GCA_012033015.1 Phormidesmis sp. RL_2_1 | reverse complement strand
ATCTCCCCGATCTCCGCGCTCTCCCCGATCTCCGCGCTCTCCCCGCTCTCCCCGATCTACGAGATCTACGAGATCTCCCGATCTCCCAATCTCCCGATCTCCCAATCTCCCTCTTTTAGTCCTTCTGCCCTCACGTCCGGCCCCAAAAATCAATCGCCCGGTACCCTAACTCTGCCATCATCTGCCGCAGCAAGGGAATGCTCAGGCCCACCACGTTAGTATGACAACCTTCAATTTTTTCGACAAACATACTGCCCTTACCGTCGGTAGCAAAAGCTCCAGCACAGTGCATCGGCTCACCAGTTGCGATGTAAGCCTCTATTTCTGCATCAGAGACATGGGCAAAAAATACTCTGGTCATGCGCGATCGCACCAAAGGCTCTCGTCCTGGCGCAATCAGCGCGTAGCCGGTATGCAATTCTCCCGAGCCGCCCCGCATTTGCCGCCAGCGATCGATCGCCTCAGCCTCACTCTCCGGCTTGCCATAGGTAATGCCATTGATGGCCAGCACCGAATCACACCCCAACACCAGCGCATTGCTAAACTGCGGCGCCACCGCCTCAGCCTTGCCACTTGCCAGCACCTTCACCAGCTCTTGAGGATCGCGAATCACCACCGCATCCTCATCAAAGTTACTCGGGCAGACAAACGGCTGAATTCCCGCTTCTATCAAAAGCCTTCGCCGTGCCGCTGATGCCGACGCCAGCACAAATTGAGTATCAGCCATGAAAATTCAAGATAAATGGATCAATACACTGAGAATGAGGCCACCGTTTGCTTCATAGCGTCCTTCATTTTGGCCCACCGCTGCTCAGGAATCGATGCATTGAAGGTATAGAGCTGCCCGCGCCGGACAATCACACTAGCCAAATCATGACGAGTGCCCGACGGCAAATTAGCCACATATTCCAAAATGTAGTAAAGCTTATCACCGGCCTCAAAAGACTGAGCATTCAACAGTTCTACATTGCGATCGTCCGTGCTCATCGAGGTGATGCTCTTAGAAAGCTTATAGCCGACTTCTGTAGGTGTACCAATATCCGGCAGGGTTTTGCCACCAGAAACGGGGCTAATCACCACACTGACATTTTCACTGGTATTAATGATGTCGTGAAAAACGGTATCCGGCCCACCCGGAACATCAGCCGCCACCCAGCCTGTGGGGTACTGAAATTCGTAACCATCATAGCTATCGTTATAGGCTTGCAAACTCGTCCCTGGCGTACAGCTTTGCAGCCCTAGCCCTAGGGCCAACGAAAATACAACTAACAGCACCGTGGCAAATCGCTTCAACATTTCAGATTCCTTCCTAGCCTTCCATCCATGGGTTTAGCTCAATTGTGCCACGAGCCGGGAAATCATAAGTACAAGCTTGCTTGAAATTGGCTTAAGAGAAGGGCGCAAGATACCCGACCTCATCAGGAATGCATCAACAGTCACAAGATATGAGCAAACCTGAATCAATTCGAAGCGACACCGATTCAGGCTATTGACTTCAAGCTATTGGCCTCAATCCATTGACTTCAAGCTATCAACCTTAAGTCCCAATAACTGAATAAACGAATTCTAGATCAGTCTACCTTAACAAGAAATATTTTCAATAATTTTAGACATGACGCTGACCGAATCCACGAAAATGGCAGCCGATTTAGCCTCAAGTCATCAACTATTTATGCCTGAAAATCAAGGTTTTAAGTAAGCTAGGACAATTCTGAAAGAGCCTCGCTATCGGCGGCGCAGCGGACTAAACTTTATCGATACCAATTCTTAATTTTTTTCTTTATTCTATTGATATTTATTGTCATTAGATATAGGATTAAGCCCATTGTTTTCCTTATCGAGAAGGTTATGGTTAAACAGCTAAAAGCGACAGAACTCTTTTTGTCATTGGGATTGTTGGCTTCGCTGGTGTCAGGCTGTGGTGCCCCTGAAAGCCATGCAGACGTCGCCCCAATGGACGAGGCGACACCAACTGAAAATGTCGAAGGCGGTGAAGGTGGTGAAGGTGGTGAAGGCGGTGAAGGCGGTGAAGGCGGTGAAGGCGGTGAAGGTGCGGTGTCTAAAAGCCTTCACTGGGCAAATCGTTTTGATAATCAGGCGGTGATTTCGGCGTTCACCGAGACAGTCGTTTTGCCAAACTACACCCAATATGCTGCTAGGGCGGCTGGGCTGAAACAGGCAATCGATAACTTTGTGGCTGAGCCGACTACGGCCAATTTGACTGCGGCCCGCACAGCTTGGAGCGAGGCGCGAGTCTCCTGGGAAACCACCGAGACCTTTGCATTTGGCCCAGCGGCATCGTTGGGGTTAGACGGGGCGATGGATGCGTGGCCCGTGAACAGCACAGACATTGAAAATATTTTGGCTGGGGACGAGCCTATTACCGTAGAGCGGGTAGCGCAACTGCAAGATACCGAAAGAGGAATGCACGCAATTGAGTATTTGTTGTTTGGTACGGCGGCAAATAAAGGGGTGGCTGAATTTAGCGATCGCGAAAAGCGCTTTCTCTTGGCCCTAGGTCAAGACCTAAACCAATCAGCCCATACGTTGCTCGCGAGTTGGCAATCAGGCATTGAAGGGCAATTCGCTTATAAAGACGTGTTTGCCAAAGCGGGCAGTGCTGACAATTCGATTTATCCCACCACAGCCGCTGCTGCGCAAGAGCTTGTCTCAGGGATTATTGACAGCCTGACCGAGGTGGGCGAAGAGAAGCTAGCAGCACCGTTTGCTGAACAAGACATTGCGGGTTTAGAGAGTCGATTTAGTGCCCAGACGATGAATGACTTAAAAAGTAATTTGCAGAGCGCAGAAAACGGCTATTTGGGCGCATTTCCAGCGGAAAATTTGCAGGCGAAAGCAAGCATCAGCACGTACATAGCAGCGGTTGATCAGCGCTGGATAAAAAGGTAAAAGCCGAATTTGCAGCCGCAAATAGGGCGTTAAGTGCAGTGCCCACACCGTTAGAAAAATACCTAACTGACCCAGGCGCAACAGCAGAAATTGAGCAGGCGATCGCAGCCATTTTAACTGTAAAAACCACGATAGAAAACGAAGTTGTTCCCTTGATCTAACCCAATTTCGCCCCCAATTTCGCCCCCAATTTCGCCTAGAGATCGCCACTAGAAATCTCGCGCCTTTAGCCGTGCTCTTATTGCTCTCATCCTTGTGCCTATGACTTCTTCTAACTGGGTTCGAAAGCTGTTATCTTACCTGTTGCTAATTGTCTCAGCGAGTATGGCAGCCATTTTCTTTTCGCTCAACGTTCGAGACTTGCCCGTTGTATCTCACCTGCCTATCTTCAATGCCCATGACAACTATCAAGCAGGTGGCATAACAACCTTTTACAACCGCTCTTCCCACGCCTTTAGCCAACCTGCACCCGGTCTAAATGCTCAAGAAATGAGCCTACATACCCAAGGGGACGTCACCTTCGACGCCGTATTTGTCACAGCCCCTGCCCCCGTCAATACAGGGTTAGGGCCC
>JAAUPS010000022.1 GCA_012033015.1 Phormidesmis sp. RL_2_1 | reverse complement strand
CTCACTTGGCTAGAGTACAGATATTTTGGTGAAACCTTTGCAGGACAACAGGCCAAGTGAGTAGCCTATACCGAATGCATCCGGTACAGGCTATATAGCTTCTGTCAAGTGAGTTAGGACAATAGTCATCGGCTTAATACATCTGGCGATTGATACCCTTTGCTAGGGCTGCGAACCGCTACTTGCGCCAGACGTTGTAACACCAGAATTCATTGAACCAGCACTTGTGGTGGCATTCATTTCATCCTCCGGATCATCTGAAGACATCGCCTCCATCGACATCGCTTCCATCGGCTCATCCATCGTGCTGTTTATCAATGTGGTTTCATCGATCACACTCAACTCAGCCTCTAAAGGCGGGCCACTCATCGTGGCGTTTTCTAGCTCCTCTACCGTAGGGATAGTGCTGTCAGGGATAGTGTTGGCGGAGGGCTGCTGAGCGCTGATATCCAAGTCATTGACAGGCACATCATCAATCTCTGTAACATTGCCCAACGGCTGAGGCTCAGAGACTTGATTTTCTAACTGGGCACGGTCACTGATCTGACTATTGGGGCCACTAGCCGAGAAAAGATCGGCAGAGGAAAGATCGGACATGCCGCTATCTTCTGGTGGCACAGCCTCTGGTGGCACAGCTTCTGGTGGTTCATCTGTCACTGGCAATGTGACGGCAGGCACCTCTGCTGACGGCACATTTTCTGTTGTCGTTTCGCTGGTGGCGGTTTCGCTAGGGGCTGTATTTCCAGAACTATGGTTGCCTTCTTGGGGTGTATCACCTATTTCATCAAGATTGGCACTGTTCTCGTTGTCAGGACTCATTTGGTCGGTGTCATCTACCGAAGCTGGCTCAGGATCATCACTGCCAGGCATTGAACCAGTCGTCGTGCCAGTCGTCGGCGCATTGATCAGATTCGCATCATTGGTATTGCCAGAGGTATTGCCAGAGGTATTGCCAGAGGTATTGTCAGAACTATCGCTTTCTTGGGTGTCGTTTTCTGGTGATGGGCTCGGCGTTGCCTCCGAATTTGTCGCTGGCGCAACTGAAGGGGTATCTTCGGTAGACTCAGGGCGACGGAAAGATGGCGGATTTTCGATGACATTATCACCGTCAGGGAAGTCGCCTTGCTTTGCGATCGCATCTCTAATTTCCTGACGCACACCATCTAAAGCATCCGAGCCTGTAGACGAGCTATCTTCGAGATAATTAAACCCTTGAGCAAGACCACTACTCTGCAAAAACAGCTCAATGTCAAACTCATAAATTTCAGTAATTCGGCCGTTACTAATCACCCCAATTTCACTGGCATTTAAAGCCTGCTGCTCAGAGCCATCTTGAGTAGAAAGCACCATCGGGCCGTTAGGATTGTCCGTCAGTGCGCCTACAATCGTCGTATCGGTTTCTGGAATGTATCTGACAAATAGCGCAGAGCCTTGAATACCGGTTACCGCATTCGGGGTTTCAATCGTGCTCCGGCCCCGATTTGGCGGAATCAGGAGCAGCACTGTGCCGTCGCTCAGATGAAAATTGCGGGTATTGGGCGTAAACCGGAACGTTGCCCGCTCGCCAATTCGCGCTAACGAACCATCATTAAATCGTAGTTCAGCTCGGGATGCTGGCGCTGTTCTCAGGGCATCGCCAATGCCCAACATATCGGAAATTCTGGCACGCCTAGCCCTTTCGTTTTGCGGGACGAGCTGTACCTGATTACGCAAAAAATCAATTCGTGCCCAAGACAAGGTCTGCTCTTGAGCGCTGACAGACCGCGGCAACCAAAAAATACTGGCTAAACTAATCGCGACGGACAACGCTCTAAAAAAGCGTGTCGGTTGAGAGTGACCGCTAATCATAAGCCTGATAAGTAATAACTAGTAATAACCAACTAATAAAGATCTACGAAAGTCAATAGAACTAGCCCATCAACAAAATGACGAGTAGCCAAACTTGAGTAAGACCGTACCCTGTTGTTGCAAACAAGCACTTTTTAAAGAATCTATCTCTAAAAAACTTATTTCTCAAGAACTTATCTCTAGGCCAATTCGCTTAATTTTTGTGCCTAGTTTTGTTGGATGCTAATGAGATGCTAATGAACAGAAATAAAGGTAGATGGATTGAGCGCTGAGGCTAACCGCTAAAGCTGATAGCGAAGAAATGTGAAGCAAAATGCTAAATCACGGCAGCACCCACTTGCTAGCATCTTATCTTCTTAGCGTAGCGATAATACTCAAACTAGCAATTAGAATAAGCTAATTCACCACTTTTGCCTGATTAGCATCAATACATATTGATATATATAGCATCCATCTCCCCAATTTTTCATGCCCTTGGTTTTATCTTTATTCTCTGCCAAACTCCAGTTCGCCGAAAAGCCCCAGTTTGCTGACAAGCCTTAATCTATGTCCCACAAAGTAGCTTTTTTCATACGTGGCCGAGCTGTGCCCATTATCAAAACGTTTTTAATGTAGGTATGGGTATTAGCGGCATCAGTGGGTTGCTTTGCACGCCTGTTCTGGCAGAATCCCTTGTGGCAGCTTCTAGTGTGGATGAAGCAGGTTCTGTAGGCGAGGCATTATCGGCTGAAGTAGAGCACCAGCCACAGTTTTCTAGGGTGGCAGCACCCTGCAAGCTCCCTCAAAAACATCTAGAGAACTGTGCCATACCCACGTTTAGTGCAATAGAGCCCGCAACGGTAGAACCTGTAGCAACAGACGCATTAGCAGCAGACTTGACATCAGCACCCAGCACTACAGCGCAGGACATAGCAGAAAGCCCGGTGGTAAGCGCCATCGTCGTAGACTCGATTGAAGATTCGGGGCACCATAGCCCGACGGCTGACCCACCTGCAAGACCAGTTGAGGCAGCGCCTGACATGCCATCGTCCGAAATGTCATTGTCCGAAATGCCATTGTCCGAAATGCCATTGTCCGAAATGCCATCGTCCGACATGTCATCGCCCGACATGCCATTGTCTATGGCAATAGTGCCACAGACGACGATGAGCCAGCCAGCGTTTTCTGCCAACCTCACCAGCTTCTCACCAAATGGGATGATCACTGCTGATCCGGCCCAATCCGAACGTGATTATTGGCCCGCGACGTCTGCCCATCACAGCCCTGTAGCGTCATTAGATTCTCCTCTCCAGCGTCAGCCTATCTCCCAAGCAAATCCAGCGCCTGACACGCTAGCGCCTAATGCGCTAGCGGCACAAATTCCTAAGGCTGATGAGCGACATCCTGATGCTTTACAGACACAAGTTCCTGAGGCTGAATTCTCAGAGGCTGACGCGTTAGATACGGAATTAGGATCTTTGAGAGTGCGGCAGTTGCGATCGCGCGAAGACGAAGAGCTAGGCATTTTGCGCCTACTACAAACAACCCCAGTGCCAAAATCTAAACCTAAATCCCCTATAGCGTTTCTGACAGGTCGTTTAGGCTACTTCAGTTCTGAAAATATCTTTCGCTCTAATGTAAGACTCAGCGAGCAGGTTTACCAATCGGGCCTGACCTTTTATTTGTTTCCTCGTTTATCAGAAGATACCAGCTTGTATGCGATCGCAGAAACCAACTTAGCCCGCTACGAAAACTTTCCCAGCGTCAACTACAACGAAATTGAATTCCAATTTGGCATTCGTCAGCGCATTGCCCCCAGGACATTTGCCCAAATCGGCTGGCAGCACCAAAGGCTCTACGCCCCCGGATACCGAGAACAGCTTTTTGGTGTTAACGCCATCGATACGCTCATCAGCCATCGCAGCATTTTGAACGATCAGATGTGGCTTGATAGCTTTTATCAAGCCCGCCTAGGCTTTGCCCAACCCAGCAGTGCCAGCCGGTTTCGCCAAACCTTTACCCTCTCACTCAACTACGGCATTACCCAAGATCTGCGCACTAGCCTTCTGTATCAGCTTGATTTTGATGATTACACCCAAACAGCCCGCTACGATACCTATCAGCAGGTACTCGGTGTTGTCAGCTATAAAGTCACACCCGAAAGCCGCATCAGCCTATTTGGCGGCACCCGATTTGGCCGCTCGTCAATCGCCGGGGTCAACCTCAACGATACGTTCTATGGGGCAGGGCTCAATGTCAGCTTGCCCCTTTTCTAAGTTGCCTGTAGATTCATCGCGTTACAAACGACTGACCTTATCCGCCATAGACTGCTTAACGGCCATGGCCAACTTTTCGAGCATAGCGGCTGTGGTGTCAATATTCACACAAGCATCAGTAATACTTTGGCCGTACACCAAGTCAGCAAGATTCTTTTGAATGGGCTGTTTGCCAGCGACCAAGTGGCTCTCGATCATTGCCCCCATTAAGTGGTGAGAACCGGACGAGACTTGCCGGGCAATGCTATCTAGCACCACCACCTGACGGTTGTGATCCTTATTGGCATTAGCATGGCTACAATCCACCATAATCCGCGGATTGAGGTTTTGCTCAGCCAACGCTTTGGCCGCATTTTCAACATGACTCGCCTCGTAATTAGGCCCTTTCTTGCCACCTCGTAGCACCAAGTGCCCATCGGCATTACCGGTTGTAGAGACAATGCTGGCATGACCGCTTTGATTAATCCCCAAAAAATGGTGGGGCTGGCTAGCAGCAAGCATGGCATTAGATGCTGCCTGCAAGCTGCCGTCGGTATTGTTTTTAAAGCCAATGGGCATAGATAGACCCGATGCCATTTCTCGGTGGGTTTGGCTTTCAGTGGTACGAGCGCCAATCGCCGTCCAGGTAATAATATCGGCAATAAATTGGGGCGTAATCGGATCGAGCAATTCAGTGCCAGCAGGCAGGCCAAGTTCTGCTAAGTCGAGCAATAGCTTACGCGCTAGCCTTAAGCCTTCGTTGATGTCGTAGCTACCATCCAAATGCGGATCGTTAATTAACCCTTTCCAGCCAATACTGGTTCGAGGCTTTTCAAAATACACCCGCATCACAACTTCTAGCTGATCGGCAAACTTTTCTCTAAGCTTGACAAGCTTTTGGGCGTATTCATAGGCAGCCTTTACATCATGCACAGAACATGGGCCAACAATCACCAGCAAGCGCCGATCTTCGTTGTGCATAATGTTACGAATGCGATCGCGCGTTTGCGTGACCAGCGCTGCAGCCGTTTCTGTCAGGGGTAGCTTTTCGAGGAGCTGATTGGGAGAAAGCAAGGGGCGGTTTTCGACCACATGAAGGTCTTGAGTTTTATACATAGCTGGGATGTTTACCAGTAGGGCCTAGCAGAAAAAGCAAATAAAACAATGAAAGAACCCCATTATTGTGACAGGTGAGTGTCTAAATGTGGGCCATTCAGGCAAGATGTGTATCAAGCCTAACGCTTGATATCCTAATCTAGCTGCAACACAACGGCTGCGATCGCACCGCCCCAAAAAACTAAAGAAATCTAAAGATTTGCCTCACAGACCCAATTGAGCCAACCTACCTAAGAAAATGTCCAGTGCCAGCCCCTGCTCCAAGTACTTAGGATCTGCTGGCTGATAGGGCGCTTGCAGCCTATCAATGCACTCTACCACCGCACTCTCAGGCAACACAGCAACATCCGGATCATAAGCCGTCGGACGCATCAGCGAGCTAGAAAATCCCTTGAAGACAATGATTTGATCCACTTCATCCCCAATTTGGGCCTGAATCAACAGCATCTCTTGAGGAAATTTCAGCGTGTAGTTTTCTAATCGAGTAATCAGCGACATCACTAAGTGCCGTTAAAGTAAGTGCCGTTAAAGTAAGTGCCGTTAAAGTAAGTGCCGTTAAAGTAAGTGCCATGAAACACATGCCATGAAACACATGCCATTAACTATTGGTTGAGCGCCGAACGTCCCTGACGTCCTAGCTTAACTAATAAAAAATATCCCAAGTAGGTCGCATAAATCACCAAGCCAACAATCCCCCAAAAGGCCAAAAACCCTGGCGTTAGACCACTGTGGACGTAGCTTTTAAAGGCTAAAGCAGGCTCCATCCAAGCTTGGCAAGTCTCACCACCCAAAAGATCACTCGAAAAAGCACAGCGGATAAACCAGATCTGCACCAGCGCGCCCAAAGCACAGTAGACACTCATCGCCCAACGCCAAGCCGTAAAACCCAAATGGAGAGATTTTTTAGGCTGCTCGCGAATTTCTTCATTGATATCAGCCCAAAACCACAAACTTAAAGGAATGAGGACTTTAGCCAACAACGCTGTAATAAAACCAATAGAAAGACCACCAATCATCAAATAAACCGTAATCGCCATGAGGCTTGCCACCCGCCAATAGATAGTCATGCCCAAGCTGATCGCTTCTGATTTGGCAATCCAAGACCAAATTAAAAGGGTCAGCGGAATAAAAATGGCAAACAGTAGCGCTAATCGATAATCAGTCCAAACCAAAGCGCGGACTGTCGAAAGATTTCCTAGCACGGGACACCGGAGGGTAAATGTGGCCAAAGACAATAAGCAGTAATCAATGTAGCACCTACCGCGCAATGTCAAGCCGGTTTATCAAGCTATGGGATAAAATCACGTCAATACCGCCAAAAATGACAGAACGCTTTCCGTAAAACAACGTAAAAACAGTTAAGGAGAGAACACCTGTCGATCGGGTGATTCTCTCCTTGCTGAACGGACTCGATTAAGCCTACTAAAACTGATTGAGTGCAACTGAGCGACTGAAAGTATTGGTCTAAACGTATTGGTCTAAACGTACTGGTCTAAACGTATCTGCAATCACACGTACTTGCAATTTACTCGCTGTGGCTCACTAATGACCTGTAACCTACAGCCTGTGACCTACAGTCTATACCCTACAGTGTGCTCGTTTTGAGTAGGCTATTTGAATGGGCTTACAAAACGAATCGAAATTTAGTTATCGTAAACGCGGCACTCATCAGCTTCAGGGTTGTCATCACAGTACTGATCAAAGGGAGACTTTTCAGCCTGCTTCTCACGCTGATGAGACGCTTCAGCCTGAAGTTCTTCAACTGCATCCCAAGCCGCAGCGCAGTTGTCAGAATCGCTGCCATCGGCGGCACAAGCTTCGCGGGCCGACTCGATTTCAGACTTAATTTTCTCTTGAATGTCGCTCATGGCAAACCGTATTGAATGAATTTTGTACGTTTTCTTAAGAGAGCATGGCTCTTTGCTATTCTAGCTTGGCCAATCGCTAAACTGCCGTATCATAGATGGCAGATTAACAACCGCTTAAAGCGGTGACTGACCGGCCATTGAAAATTGCCAACTGCACATAGCTAATCGCGAAGCTAAGCTAATTGCAAAGCTAAGCTGCTAATCGCAAAGCTAAGCTAATTGCAAAGCTAATCGCAGAAATTGCCTAAATTAGGGACTCTAGCTAAGGACTCTAGCCGAGGTTTTAACCACATATCGGGCAATGCTATTGGCTTTCAGTGAACCTTTGGCCTCCGTGAACCTTTGGCTTCAGTGAACCTTTGGCCTCCGTGAACCTTTGGCTTCAGTGAACTTTTGACGTCAGTGAACATTATGTCAGACCGGCTCGCATAATATGCTCTAACCGTAGATTATTTTAAGGAATCTCCAAGTTATAAGGAATCTCCAAGTTATGAAGTGGGCTAGCGCGATTTCGACCAGTGCTTCGTTAGAAACCGCTATTCAAGAGGTCACTCAGCTTGCGACAGCGCAGCTAGGGGCAACGCCTGACTTAGCATTGGTATTCGTTTCGGTGGCGTTTGCAAGTGAGTACGCCCGACTATTGCCGCTGTTTCAAACCCATTTGCCGGTCGCTCACATCGTCGGCTGTAGTGGTAGTGGGGTGATTGGCATGGCAGCAGGCTACCCTGAAGAAGTGGAAGAAGGGCCTGCGCTAAGTCTGACGCTGGCACATTTACCCAATGTCGATATCAAAAGCTTTCATCTGAGCGCGGCTGATTTACCCGATTTGGACAGCCCGCCGGAGCAGTGGAGTGAATTAATCGGGGTCGCACCTGAGCGTCAGCCTAGCTTTGTGCTCATGGCAGATCCATTTTCATCGGGTACCAGTGAGCTTATCCAGGGCTTAGATTTTGCCTATCCGGGCTGTACTAAGGTGGGTGGCTTAGCCGGAATCGAAAGCTTTAATCGCAGTAGTGGGTTGTTTTGTAATCAAACCTTGCGACGGGAGGGAGTTGTAGGCATCGCGCTCTCTGGTGAAATTGTGCTAGATGCTGTGGTGGCGCAAGGATGTCGGCCCATTGGGGAGCTGTATCGAGTAAGTGAGGGCGATCGCAACATCATGCTCAAACTTGAGCAAGACGGAGAGGGCAATGCGGCTGAATCTCAAACCCCGCTAGACGTTCTCCAAAACATTTCCAAAACTTAAACGCGGAAGATCGCGAACTGGCCCAAAATGCCTTATTTATTGGTGTGGCCCAGAGTGGCTTTAAGCCGACCCTCACCCGCCGCGACTTTTTAATCCGCAACCTTGTAGGCGTCGATCCACGCAACGGCTCCATTGCAGTAGCCGACAAAATTCGCCCTGGGATGCGCATTCAGTTCCACATGCGCGATGCTGAAACCTCGGCTGAAGATTTAGAAAATCGGCTGCGCCGCTACCGCATGGAAAATTTAGAAAATAACCTGGTCGCGGGTGGACAAAGCGCCTCTCCCGTAGGTGCTTTGCTATTTGCTTGTACGGCCGTGGAGAAAGGCTGTATGACGAACCCAATTTTGATTGTGATCTCTTTGAAAAATATCTTGGCCCTTTACCTGTAGGGGGTTTCTTTTGTAACGGGGAGATTGGGCCTGTGGGGGGATCAACTTTTTTACATGGGTTCACCTCAGTATTTGGCATTTGCTGTCAGCCTAGCGAGTCGTTGAACCCAGACTTGTCTCGATCATGAGGCTTTTGTAAGCCGTCCCAGCCTGGGCCTAGAGGGATAATTCCACCTGGATTGAGGGGAAACAAATTGCCGTAGTAATCGCGTTTGACAGCATCAATATCACAGGTATCAGCAATGCCAGGAAGCTGATAGAGATCCCGCAGATAACCGCTGAGGTGAGGGTAGTCGGCAATGCGGGTGCGATCGCACTTAAACAAGCCGTAATAGGCCACATCAAACCGAATCAGCGTAGTAAATAGCCGCACGTCCGCCAGCGTCAGCGCCTGCCCGCACAGATAGCGCTGGCCAGCTAAGCGAGCGTCTAATTCATCTAAAGTGGCAAATAACTCACCAGCAGCCTTTTCATAAGCTGCTTGTGTTTGGGCAAAACCACAGCGATAAACCCCATTGTTAACGGAGTTATAGATATCGTCATTGAGCTGATCGATCGTTGATCTAAGCGATTTTGGATAAAGATCTAGCCCAGTGGCGTACGCCTCGAACTCACTATTGAGTAGCTCAATAATGTCAGCACTTTCGTTATTGACAATGGTTTGACTCAAGCTATCCCATAGCACCGGAACCGTCGCTCGCCCAGCATAGCCAGAATGGCAGTGACGGTAAAATTCAGGCAGCGAACGACACTCTGCAGTGGGAAACCCGACAGGCAAATGGGGTTGCGCCGCATCAAACAACCAGCGGCCCTCATCGGTAGAAGGATATACCGTGATCACACCCACGGTCGCTTGTAAGCCTTTCAGCACACGGGTTATCAGGGTACGATGAGCCCAAGGGCAGCTCATACCTACAATCAGCCAATAGCGCTGAGGTGCGGCCTCAATCTCCCGTCCTCGAAACGCGCTCTGGGGCCGGACATAATCACCAGACTGATTGCGCGGAGCCATTTGTGACATCATGGTGTGCCACATCGTACGCCATACGAATTTACCGGTGCGAACGATCAAACCCGGTGGTAGCGCAGTGCCTTTAGTAGCCATCATCAAAGTCCCAAAAAATAACCCACAGCCTAGATTCTAGACGGTGGGGTTACGGATATTCTGTCTATAGCCTCTGTCGAGTGAGTTGGGCCAAGCGTAATCGCTTCAGCTCACCCTGCTAGCGAGCAGCGCTTTGACCGTACTTAGCAGCTCACCGGGTCGAAAAGGCTTAATCACATAGGCATCTGCGCCTTGCTTAATACCCCAATAGCGGTCAAATTCTTCACTTTTAGACGAGCAGAGAATCACTAGCACATGCTGCGTCGGTGGATTGCTCTTGACCCAACGGCAAAGCTCATAGCCATTCATATTGGGCATGACCACATCGAGCACGACTAAATCAGGCGGATCAGCAGCAATTTTTTCTTTAGCTTCTTGGCCATCTTGGGCCACTGTAATGGTCAGCCCAGATTTGTCCAAGAGACCAGATATCATCTCTCGAAGCATGGGACTATCATCTACGACTAGTACTGTGCTCATAGTTTCAGTAGATTCAACGGCTGGGTGTATACGTTGGGTATATATGAAAGTGCCCTAAGCCTGCTTAAATAACCTGGCCTATCGAAAATAGACCCAATAAAGTAGGGATGTACATGGGGATGCATTAAGCATTCCCGTTTGATGCATCTTCTAAAGCCCTGCTAAGATAAAGCCCTGCTATGACCCTTCTAAGAGTTTCAGCACGGCGCTGGGCTGTAATTTATCTTTAAACCAAAGGGTAGCAGTCGGCACGTCATGGAGGTTGACGCCTGCTTTTTCTAGGTTCAACCGTTTTGAAATAGCCAATATCAAATTTGTACTACTGGCCTGACGCACCTGATAAAACTTTTTACGCAGATATTCTGGTCGCCAATAGCCGACAATTTCTAGCAAATAGATGCGCCCATCGGGGTGCACGAGCCGAAAATCTGGAATCATCACGCTCCCAGGAATGGGAATTAAATCCACTTCACGCTCTAAGCGCCACGGCGTTTTAGTATGGGCCCATTTTTCAGCAAAAGCCTGCTCTAGCATACTGTCGTAGGGTTTACCCGGTGGATAATGGCTGACCAGATCGCAGGTGTCTGCTAGGGCAAATGATTTTTCTTGGGACGTTTTGGTGTAGGGGTTTTTCCATTGGAGCTTGGCGGTGAGCTGCCAGCGGGTGACGTGCAAAATAGCCGGAATGAGTTTGGCAAT
The DNA here is from genome assembly GCA_012033015.1 of Phormidesmis sp. RL_2_1. GTDB lineage: Bacteria > Cyanobacteriota > Cyanobacteriia > Phormidesmidales > Phormidesmidaceae > Phormidesmis. The sequence goes on along the minus strand of JAAUPS010000022.1, from coordinate 22,910 downwards.
ATCTACGCCGTAACGGGTGCTCGCTTTAAATAAGCTGGCGGGGCCATCAATGGTAATTGTAAAGCCCTGATCGGCTTCACCTTCGATGTAGGTCATCAGCGAAACAACTTTAGGTACTTGAACATGAGTTTGTATTCGCCGGGGTCATTGCGATGCAAATTCATGACGACATGGCTGGCTTTGTAAAAAATACCCTGTACTTGGGAGAGGTTGTAGCGGTGCAGCAAGGCTTCTGGAGTCGGTGCATCGAAGCTGGTCAGAATGCGATTTTCTTTGAGATCGGCGTAGAGTCCCTGGCGAATATGGATAGGCTCGACATCGCGCTCCAATTCTTGGGTGAGTTGGTTGGCCAGAATTTGTAAATGCTGCTCAGCAGCGGTAGGGCTGGGTGTTTGGGTGGCTGCGAGGGTGAAGATGCGATCGCGCAATTCATCGGGTGCTAACGGACTAACGATTTCAAACGTACTGAAGCTATTGCGCAAAATATGGGCAAGCCCTCGTTTAATCCGATAGTCAGTGCCTTCTCCTTCGAGGATATGAAGCTGTTGATCCAAACTACCCTGCGTTTTACCGACCGCTTTTTGAAAAAAATCAATCGATGTTTGCGCGGTTGATACATTAGCAGGGGTAATGGCGAGCTTTTTAGGGATGAGAGAATCACCACTGTACCGATGGATGAGTAGAGATGAAGGTAGCGTGGTCGTAGCCTCCTTAAATAGAATCCTTAAGAAATAGATCAGCGAGGGTATAGATCAGCAAGGGATAGGGTTGATGGCGCTTGAGCCAGTTTTTAAAGGAGCGCTTCTTTATAATAAGAAGGAATCCCCCTGAAGAATCTCCCCTAAGAATCTCCCCTTTGTCTAACTTCACCACGCCTCAACTCAGTCCGTTCAGTAAGTCCAACCTCACGGCGTCTCAGCCTGCTACACCTGCGGCCATTCAATCTGAGACTTTGAACCTGCTGGAATGGCCCCGGCTATGCCGCCATCTCGCCACCTTTAGTGCAACCCAGATCGGTACGGTGGCTGCGCAACAGCTTCAAATTCCGACGACTCAGGCAGAAAGTCAGGCTTTACTGGCGCAAACGGTAGAAGTCGCCCAGCTAGAATCAACGGTTGGCGGACTTCAGTTTGGCGGTATTCGAGATATCGGCTTAGCCCTAGAGCGAGCCCAGGTGCAAAGTATTCTCTCAGGGGATGAACTGCTAGATATTGCCACAACGCTCTCAGGCACTCGCCGACTGCGGCGGCAAATTGATGCCCAAGAAGATCTGCCAGTGCTGCAGACACTAGTGGCAGATTTACGAACATTTCCCGAGCTAGAGCAAGAGATTCTGCGCTGTATCGATGAGCGAGGTCATGTGGCCGATCGCGCCAGTGCCCAGCTAGGTGACATTAGGCAGCAGTTAAAAGTTGTGCGCGATCGCATCTATGCCAAACTACAGAGCATTCTCCAACGGCAAAGTGGTGCTGTGCAAGAAGCGTTGATCACCCAAAGGAGCAATCGCTTTGTTATCCCTGTCAAAGCCGACCGTAAAGACGCCATTCCCGGCATTGTCCACGACGTATCGACCAGTGGCGCCACCCTATATGTAGAGCCCCACAGCATTGTTGAACATGGCAACAAACGTCGGGCGCTGCGCAAAGAAGAAGACATTGAAACTGAGATTATCCGCCAAAAGCTCACCTACCAAGTGGCTGAAGTACTGCCTGAGCTAGAGCATTTAATGATCACCGTTGTGCGACTCGACTTAGCTTCGGCAAGGGCCCGCTATGGGCTGTGGATGGAAGGCAATGCGCCTCGATTTGTTGAACAAGAACAAATTACCCTACGCCAACTCACCCATCCTTTGCTGCTTTGGCAACAGCAAAAAGAACAGCACAATCCTGTAGTGCCCATAGATTTGATCATGCGCCCCGATCTGCGAGTGGTGGCCATTACCGGCCCTAATACAGGCGGTAAAACTGTTACCCTCAAAACCTTAGGCTTAGCAGCGCTGATGGCCAAAGTCGGGATGTTTATCCCTGCCCGTGAGCCCGTAGAACTGCCTTGGTTTGAGTCTGTGCTCGCTGACATTGGTGACGAACAATCTATTGAGCAGAGTCTCTCAACGTTTTCGGGCCATGTAAAGCGCATTGGCAGAATTTTATCGGCCCTAGAAGCATCCTCAGAAGCGGCCTTGGAAAAGCCAGAGAGCGTCGACAAAAAGATTTCAAATGCTCTGGTGCTGTTGGATGAAGTCGGTGCAGGCACCGATCCGTCTGAAGGCAGTGCCCTAGCGATCGCGCTATTAAAATACCTCGCGGATCACACTCGCCTGACTGTAGCCACCACCCACTACGGCGAACTCAAGGCCCTCAAGTATGAAGATGAGCGATTTGAAAATGCCTCTGTAGAATTTGACGATCTCAAGCTCGCACCAACCTATCGACTGCTATGGGGCATTCCAGGCCGCTCAAATGCCCTTTCCATTGCTCAGAGATTGGGCCTAAAATCAGCGGTACTAGAGCAGGCAAAAAACAGATGGGCAGCAAAAATGAAGCTGTCAATCAGGTGATAGAAGGGCTTGAGGCGCAAAGGCAAAGGCAGGAAAAACGAGCCCTAGAAGCAGAACAATTAGTGGCCAAGGCAGAGCAGTTTTACAAAGAGGTAGAGACTAGGGCTCAGAGCTTGCGCGATCGCGAACAAAAAATGAAGCGTCAGCAGGAAAAAGATATCGAAACCGCGCTGCTCCATGCCCGCGCTGAAATCGCCAAAGTCATCCGCGAGCTGCAACAAGGCAGCAAAACGGGCCAAGACGCCCAAAAAGCCACCGAAGCGCTCGACCAGATTGAGGAAAAACGCCTGCCAACGGGCAAACATCCCGCCAAGATACAAACCAATGCTCAAGGCTATCGCCCTCAAGTAGGCGAAAGAGTCCGCCTCTCTAGCTTAGGCGGACAACTTGCTGACGTATTGGTAGAAGCCGACGAAGACGGCAAAGTAGCGGTGCGCTTTGGGCTGATGAAAATGACCGTTGAACTTGCAGATATTGAGTCGCTGAAAGGCGAAAAGGCTGACATTAACCAGACAAAGCCAGAAAAAACGGCAGCGCGAAAAGCAGAAAAAATGGCAGCGCAAAAAGCAGAAAAAAGCCGCCCCAATCTCAAGAAATCGAATCCATCGCCCCAACTCAACTCGAAGCCCCAAGGATAAAAACCAACAGCAACACCGTAGACTTGCGAGGTATGCGAGTCTCGGAAGCAGAAACTGTGATTGAAGCAGCGATCGCCCAGAGCAGTGGCCCGCTGTGGCTAGTGCATGGTCATGGCACCGGCAAGCTACGACGCGGCGTGCAAGCCTATTTAAAGGAACACCCCCAAGTCAAACACTTTGAAGCAGCAGAGCCAATAGAGGGTGGTAAAGGGGTAACGGTGGTGACGTTGCTGTAGCCGTTGGCAATATAGCGTTGGTCGCCGGGCTGAGGTAGAGTTTTCAGGCTGAAAGTTTTACCTGAAAGTTTTACATATAGCCTGTGCCGGATGCATAACGCCGACGGCGAGGCTACGCCAACGGGTACACACGCGTCGCTTGGCCCGTTGTCACGTCATAATTTCAGCCAACATGTTAGACCTCAGCCCAGCGACCAAAGCTACATAGCAAAGTAAGGATGCATTCTTACTTTGCTGTAGCTGTTGAATATCGAATGAATATTGAATATTGATGTGTTGATGAAGCGCGTCAAATTTAGACCAGTGGTGTCATAAAATAGCCTGGAAGTAGGCGCTCAACACTGTATTGTTATAGAGATTGTTATAAAGACTTGCCCGCCATGGGTAAGAATTCACTCAATATTTAGGGGTAAGAACTCACTCAATATGGGTTCAATAATCTGTAACTTCATTATTTTTTAATGGTGATGTCCTTAAAGTTGTGAAGCCTGTCGGATTGTACTGATTCATCAAGTTTGGTGCTGGAATAGAGATTGCTTTTATGAGAGGGTTCTTACTTTCTTTTGTCGGTGCGACGCTGGTCGCAGGTTTTGGACAAATACTTCCTGCTAATGCGCAACCAGAGGTCGATCTGGCCCGCTCGGACAGAAACTCTTCATCAGCATCCGCCTGCCCTGCCCTGGCCAACGCCCGCCAATACGATGTGATTGTCTTTGGGGATGAAGTCCCTGGGGTGATGAGTGCCCTGAAAGTACAGCAAGAGCTGCAGGCGCGTCGGCAAAGTAGCAAAGTTGCGCTGATTACCGAAGGAGATACCACTCGCGGCATTGGTGGTCATCTGGTGCGCGGCGGCTTGGCTATCTAGATCGCAACCAGGTGCCTGCTGATTTGCAATCGCAGTTTGGCGTATTTGGTCGCCCTAGCCGACTGTATCAATCTTTTCTCAGCTTCGGTCGCGTCAACACCATTGCCCTTGATCGCTATAAAATTGCGCCTAATTTTAGTCGGGCTCTGGCGCAAGCCAATATCGACGTCATTGACAAAGCCGAACTCGGCGCAGTGCAAACAGCAGGAAATGTGATCTGCGGGTTCACCGCAGGCCGCCAAACCTACGGCGCTAAGCAATTTATTGATGCCAGCCAAAGTGGTGAGCTAGCCGCCGCCAGTGGCGTGGCCATGATGCAGGGCCTAGAAGCTTTAGGCTTTCCCGATAGTGCCTTGAGCATCGGTCTGGTATTTGACCTTTATGGGGTTGATATTGAGCAGCTTAAACGGGTGGAATCTGAACTGATCGCCCGCTTTTTTAACCCTCAAGATGAAGCGGCTCAGCGGTGGCTAACGGTGGCTAGCGGCAATCACCCGGAAAAGCGCCAGTATCTATTGCAAAGCCTGCTGGATTATTACCGGCGGCCTAAGGTGATGTATCAAGCTACACCCGATTCTGCCGATGTGCGATCGCTGGCCTTCAGCATTTTGGTACATGGCTATTTGGGCTATGAGTACGACCTCAAATCGTCGGGCTTTTTGTTTGATCGCGCCAACATTGCCATTTTGGATGATCGGCTCAGCTTTAATGCGCTGTTGTTTTACGCCAACTCGGCCACGGCACGGCAGCTTAGCCGCAATGGCGCAAAACCTACTGAAGAAATGCAGGAAGTAGCCCAAAAAATCGCCACCCTCTTTGAAAAAATGGGGGTTGAGCGGGTCGAAATTATGGAAGAGCTGTATATCCGCAACGCCGGACAAATCGCCAATCCTATCGATGAGCTTTCAGCCACACTGATGGCTGCAGGCGGCATTCCAGCAGAAACGGCCCTAGGCACCTTTGGCTATCATCTCGATGATCGCGGCGGCATTGAAGGTTTGGATCAGCAGGTTGATGATTCGGCTTGGCGACTGTTGGACTTTGGCCAGATGCCGATCTTTAACTATGGCTTTCGGCATACGTTACCGCGCGAAAAGCAGAATCTAGCGGTACTGAGCCCTGCTTCTGGCTTTGGTGGCTTGGGCACGACCGCCGGACGCATTGTCGAATTTAATGTAAGTGTCGGCGAAGGCTTAGCGATTGCCATAGCCCAGGCCATTGCCACCAATCGCTCGCTGCAAACCATTACAGAAAGCGAAGTTCGTCAGGCGATGGGCTATAGCCCTGATGTCTATGGATATCGCACCCAAAGCTTTGGGGCAATTTCAAGTTTAGAAAGACGATTTCGCGGGATTGACTACGAGCGCAATTATCTGGAGCAAGCTCAAGCCTATTTAGATCAGCTCAACTATACAGAAGCGGCTCGTACGGTTTCGCGTGCGCTGACGCTCAATCCGCGCAATGCCCATGCCTACTATTTGCGAGGGGTAATCCAAGCGGAGTCGGGCGATCGCACCCAAGCCCAGGCCGATTTTGAGCAGGCGATTGCCCTCTACCAAGGCCAAGGCGATACCTCTGCAGCCAGCAAAGCTCAAGGTACGCTCGACACCCTTTGGAATTAGGGGCCACTCGACGGGCATTAAGGGTCAATTTATAGCGTGTACCGAATGCATAACGCCGACGGCGAGGCGACGCCAACGGGTACAAGCGCGTCGCTTGGCCGGTTGTCACGTAGAGGCTTCAGCCAGCCTGCTGTCGTCTAGCCAAGCGACCAAAGCTATAGTGAGCCGCTAGACTCGCCGGTTTGAACCCGCCATAAGCTTGCATAGACGCCGTCTTGGCGCAACAGTTGTTCATGGGTGCCGCTTTCAATCAGTTCGCCCTGGTCCATCACATAAATGCAGTGAGCATTGCGAACCGTAGAAAGGCGGTGAGCAATCGCCACCACCGTTCGATCTTGAGTAATTTTCTCCAAAGATCTTTGAATGGCAGCTTCAGTTTCGTTATCGACGGCTGAAGTGGCCTCATCTAGAATCAAAATGGGGGGATTTTTCAGCAGGGCACGGGCAATCGCTAGCCTTTGTCGCTGACCACCCGACAGCTTTTGTCCCCGCTCACCGACCACAGTGTCATAGCCCACCGGCAGCCCCATAATAAAATCATGGGCTTCAGCCACTTTTGCCGCCGCCGTAATCTCTGCTATCGTCGCGTTAAAACTTCCGTAAGCAATGTTTTCAGCGACTGAACCATGGAACAAAAACACCTCTTGACTGACCAACCCAATGGCACGCCGCAAGTCTTTTAAAGCTAGCGATTGTAAATCTAACCCGTCTAGCGTGATCTGGCCTGAGTTGACCTCATAAAAGCGCAGCAACAGCTTGACTAAAGTACTTTTACCTGAGCCAGTAGCACCTACAATAGCGGTTGTTTTTCCAGCCGGAATTTTGAGTGAAAGATTTCTCAAAATAAGCTGACGATTGGCGTAGCCAAAGGTGACATTTTCAAACACGATATCACCACTGACTTGACTAGCCGGAAAGGCAACATCACCTGTAGGAATCGCAATGGGCGTATCGAGTAAGTTCATCACTCGCTGGGTCGAAGCCATGGCCCTTTGGTATTGATCGAGGGTGTCGCCTAGGCGGGTAAGGGGCCAGAGTAAACGCTGGGTCAAAAACACCAGAACGGTGTAGGTGCCTGCTTCTAACTGGCCTGCAGCGGTAGCCATGCCACCATAAAAGAGGATGCCAGTAAACCCGATCAAAATAATGATGCGGATCAGGGGAATAAAGGCCGCGCTCAGGGCGATCGCTCGGCGGTTGCTCAGCCGATAAGCCTGACTTTCCTGACTGAGTTGGGCAAGTTCATAGTCTTCAGCCGTGAAGCTCTTAATCGTGGCAATGCCATTGAGGTTATTCGCCAAACGAGCATTGATCAGCCCTGCTCGCTGACGTACTTTGGCGTAGCGCGGTGCGAGATGTTTTTGGAAGGCAATGGCCCCGCCAACAATCAGCGGCATCGGGACGATGGCCATCCAGGCTAACCCTGGCGCTAGGGCAAAAAAGGTTGCCCCAATAATCAGGACTGTCGCCCCCATTTGCAAGAGCTGATTAGCCCCTTGATCTAAAAAGCGCTCTAACTGGTTAATGTCATCATTGAGCGTAGACATCAGCTCGCCAGTGCTGCGCTCTTCAAAATAAGCCAGCTCTAGCCCTTGCACATGGTGGTACGCGTCCATGCGCAAATCATGTTCCATTGACTGGGCGAGGTTGCGCCATAGCCACTCGTAGGCGTATTGAAAGGCGGATTCCAGCAGCCAAACCACAAAGGTCAACAGCGAGAGCACGATGAATTGCGATCGCAGTTCTCGAATGCCCCATCGAGCCAAAATAGAGTCCTGCTGATCGACCACAATATCAATAGCAATACCAATCAAAGCAGGCGGTGCCAGATCAAAAATCGTGTTGAGCACTGAGCATAGGCTGGCGAGCCAAGCTTGTCTTTGATATTGGCGGCCATAGGCTAACAAACGCTGAAACGGATGGCGGAGCGAAGAAGCCATAGGAATGTCGAAAATACTAGTCGTTCTGACCAAGAGCAGGTGCTTTGATCAAAACTATAGCAAAGACATCGTCAGCCAAGACAGTCTTGGCCAGTCTTGGCCAAGACTGTCTCAGCCAAGACTGGGCCAAATATTTTGAGCTAGGCTGCCTGTATCGCTTCTACTTTCAGCTCAGCAGGCCCCTCAGCAGGCCCCTCAGCAGGCCCCTCAGCAGGCCCAGCCGTTAACAGGCGCAGGGATGCGATCGCACCATTATCTGCTTCCACAAGATCAGCGACTGAAGTAGCGCTACGCAACAGTTCAGCCAACTCACTCACCATCAGCTCAATATTTAAGGTATCGTCGCTTAAGGTGTCATCGCTTAAGATGTCGTTGCTTAAGGTGTCATCAGTTGAGGTGCCCTCGTTGAATATCTCATGGGCATCCATCGGGTCTTGCTCTTGCGGGGTCTCTTGACAGATATCCCTAGTGGCAACAACTGGCTCACCAACAACATCGATCAGTTCTTGCAGCAGTTCATTGTGAAGCTGCGCAGAAGCACGCACCTGAGCAGGATCGATCTGACTGCTAAAATTCTCTAACTGCAGATTTTCCCAATCCGTCTCAAACGTAGATTGATCAAACGAAGACGCCTCCAGCCGCCGCTGTGACTGGATTGACGACTCTCGATGAGCTTTGTTCTTAGACTGTTGTTTAATTTTCTGTGTGGCCCGTTGCGTAGCGGTGATAATCGCCAATGCGCCTGCACCTAATGCCACACTTAAACGGATCTTGTTGGCCACAGCGCCATTCGCAGTGCTAGCTGTGTCATTCGCAGTGCTAGCTGTTACCCTATCTTGCGTGCGCTGAGACTGAGCGGCGCGCGCCTGTGTCAAGAAGGTCTCTTCCTGCAGTTGATCGTACTGTTTCAGGTGATTTAACAACTGCTGCTCAATGTGCGCAAGAGACGTTTTGCGAAGCTGCTGCACCTGATAGTGATGGGTTGCCATGACCAAATCTTTTAGGCCAAGCACGCCTTGGCTTTGGTTAGACAAATAGCGATCCGCTGCTTCTAAGGCCACTTGCTCTAGCCATCGCTGATGGTGCTGATAATCTGCCAAAAGAGCTTGTAGCACAGCGTCACTGACCGTGGCTTGAGCAAACACACTGGCTATTTTTTGTTCTATCTGCTGCAATCGCTGCCACACCGCTTGGTAAGTCGTATCTTGAGCAAGCACTTGCTGCGCAATATTTTGCCCAGCACTGACAGACTCAAACTGCCTTTGCAAATGGCTTATCGACCGTTGTGTTGTCGCCATATCAGCTAGCACCTGGCTTTTTTGTTCGGTTACGGCTGAAATCCGATCGGTGATTGACTTACGATAGGCAACGGCATTGAGTGGGTCTACAGACGGCGCAAAAGATGGCCCGCCTAGCGATTGAGCGCTGTTTGCTGGGCGTTGGTAGGTTTGAATTGGGCTGGGCTGAATGAGGTTGGGCTGGGCTAGATCAATGTGGGGCTGATAAGATTGGCCCTGGTAAGATTGGCCCTGGTAAGATTGGCCTTGGTAAGATTGGCCCTGGTAAGATTGGCCTTGGTAAGACAACCGCCAGCTACCATCTTCCGCCTGGGTAATCAGCGACTCTGGATCAGCAGCATTTCGAACTTCTGTGCTTTGCAGGCTCCTGCTAAACGCTGGCTGGGCAGTTGGTTTGACCTCAGGGATTAGCGGCAAGGTTGAAGGCATGGCGGCTTGGCTAACCTGCGATGATGGATTGATCTGCATTGATGGCACGAGGGTACTGTCGGCTAAATATCCTTGAGCAGCATAACTGTAGGCGGCCTCTTCACTCACCAAAGGCAGCATGATGCCTGCTGATGCGATCGCCACTGCCCGAGTGAGGCTGCCTGTATAGCTTTCCAGATGTCTTGCCGAACGGTGCGCCGGATCGGCTAGGTGTTCGTGATCGGACGTTTGTGGGCTAACCCCATCGCCTAGCCAAGATGCCATAGGCTGCTGCGGCACCAACATCGGCAACTGTGAAATCTGGGCATCCTGGCGGGGTTGCATGGGCGACAATTGGGAGGGAAGGAAAAGGAAATCTGCAAGTAAAACAAACACTTGTGTTACTACCTAATACAAAGATTTTCAGAGTCCTCCGGGAATCAGCCTGTACGGATACCAGAGCAATTGCACTGAGACTCAGTGGGTTTACTGTGCCCAAAAGAATGGAACAATTAAACTTGCTTCAACCTTCTTCAGGTGAGATCATCGCCTTACTGCCATCTGCCCATGATGTTGAAAACCACCAGCTTCGATTTAGCAGCTTTAGCTGAGCTGTACAAAGCCACTCTGTTAGAGAATGTGCTGCCTTTTTGGCAAAACCACTCGATTGACACTCATTGCGGGGGATACTTCACCTGTTTGAATCGAGCGGGCGAAGTCTACGATACGGATAAGTTTGTGTGGTTACAAAACCGTCAGCTATGGACATTTTCCATGCTGTACAACCAGCTTGAGAAACGCCAAGAGTGGCTAGCGGTGGCTAAAACGGGTGCTGATTTTTTAGCCAAGCACGGGCGCGATCAGGCGGGTAACTGGTACTTTTCTCTTAATCGAGTTGGTGAGCCGCTCACACAGCCCTACAACATTTTCTCAGACTGCTTTGCAGCCATGGCATTTAGCCAGTATGCACTAGCCGTAGATGATGAGCCTACCAAGCTGCAGGCCCAGACAATTGCCCTGCAGGCGTACCACAATGTGTTGCGCCGTCAAGATAATCCCAAGGGAAAATACAACAAAACTTATCCGGGAACGCGATCGCTAAAATCTTTAGCCGTCCCCATGATTCTGGCGAATTTATCGCTAGAGATGGGTGAGTTGCTGGCAAGCGATCAGCTAGAGACTGTTCTAGCAAAGACAATCAACGAAGTCATGGGCGACTTTTTAGACCAAGAGCGCGGCCTCATGTTTGAGCATGTCGCTTTAGATGGTAGCCACATCGATTGCTACGAAGGGCGCTTAATTAATCCTGGTCACGGCCTCGAAGCGATGTGGTTCATGATGGCCATTGCCGAACGCACCCACAATAGCGCCTTGATTCAGCAAGCCACCGATGTTGTTCTGAGCATTCTGAACTTTGCTTGGGACGAGCAGTATGGCGGCCTTTTCTACTTTATGGATGCACAAGGTCACCCGCCCCAACAGCTAGAGTGGGATCAAAAGCTGTGGTGGGTTCATTTAGAGACTTTAGTAGCGTTGGCCATGGCCTACCGGCTCACTGCTCGCCCAGACTGCTGGGCTTGGTATCAAAAGCTCCACACCTATACTTGGGAGCACTTTAGCGATCCAGATCATGGGGAGTGGTATGGCTATCTCAACCGCCAAGGAGACGTGCTCTTGCCGCTCAAAGGCGGTAAATGGAAAGGTTGTTTCCATGTGCCACGGGCGCTGTACCTGTGCTGGCAGCAGTTTGAACAGTTGCAAGGTTCGCAGCTATCGTAAAGGAAACGGCCTTTGGTTTCCCATGTTAAACATCTCCCATACTGTTTCTATTCCAGAGAGTGAAATTGATATCAGCGCCATTTATTCACAGGGCGCAGGCGGTCAAAATGTCAATAAGGTCGCCACTGCTGTGCACCTACGCTTTGATGTAGAAGCATCGTCACTGCCAGATTTTTATAAGCGACGGCTCTTAGCCCTGCGGGATAAGCGGCTGACCAAAGATGGCGTTATTGTGATCAAAGCGCAGCAGCATCGTTCTCAAGCGCGCAATCGAGAAGAGGCGCTGAGCCGATTGCAGCAAATGGTGAAAGCAATGGCGGTACTGCCGAAAAAGCGGCGACTGACTAAACCGACAAAAGGATCAAATCGGCGCAGATTAGAGTATAAAACAAAGCGATCGCAGCTCAAATCCCTTAGAAAAAGGGTGGACTTGGCATAAATCGTGGCGACAGATTGCCCTTATTCATGACAGCAAGATCCATGACAGCAAGATCCATGACAGCAAGATCTATGACAGCAAGATCTATGACAGCGAGGCCAGTCACATGGGACTGCTTTTAAATATTTTTCAATGGTCAGTTGTCTTAGGCGCGGCTGTAGTAGCGCTGGTGCTGTTGAGCCTTTACATTCGCGGGGCTTTTCGATGGCGGCCTGTTTTTCAAATTGAAGCTGCGATCGCCCCCCAAGACGCTCGATTTTTACTCATTCTTAAAAGCCTCACAGAATCAGTATCAACCACCGGCAACGTCATTGGCTTTTGGCACACTGCCGACAGTATTCAAAAAGCTCGACTAGCAGCAATAGAGAGCGCCCAGCATAGCATTCAGTTTGAAACCTTTATCATGACGCCAGGTAAACGGGCTCAAGACTTTGCCGAGGCGGTTGCTCGACGCGCGGCTGAGGGCATTAAGGTGCAGCTTTTGGTCGATAGTTGGGGCACTCGTAAGCTGCCCATGCGCTACTGGCATCACTTGCACTCAGCCGGTGTCCAAATTGTTTTTTTCAACCCATTTGATATCAGAGCACCGGCTAACTATGCAGGACGCACCCACCGTAAACTGTTGATCATTGATGGCGATCGCGTCTGGATAGGCGGTGCAGGCATTTCAGATTTATGGGATGGCAGCGAAAAAGCCGATGACACCGGCCCTTGGTTTGACATTGAAGCAGCTTTTACAGGCGAAATCGTGACCGTGCTATCCACTGTTTTTCAATCTCATTGGCAGGGGTATAAGCCGTTTCAAACGGACAAGGCCACTGTGGTTAATATGACCAACATTTGGCCAGCAGATCAACCTCAGCGCCGCCATGCCAGCGCGGCTAATGCCAGTGACATGATGGTGGCATTAGGCACCAAACCAAGCTATCGCGACTCACCCATCGAAATCACCAAACAGACCCTATTGGCCTGCGCGCGCGATCGCATATGGCTCTCAAGCCCTTATTTTTTACCCAACAAAAGTACTCGAAACCTGTTGATTGCAGCCCAGCAAAGCGGCATAGACGTACGGATTTTGACAACCAGCGAACGCTCAGACAAAAAGCCCGTTTACTACGCCTCCTACGAAGTGTACGGCACTCTTCTGCAAGCAGGCATCAACATATTTGAGTACCAGCCCAGCATGAGCCATGCCAAAATGCTCATCATCGATCACGCCTGGGTCAATATGGGCAGCGCCAACCTTGACTATCGCAGCTTTTTACACAATGACGAGCTAGATATTGTCACCAACAGTCAGCTACTCTTGCAACAAGTGGAACAAGTTTTTCAGCAAGGATTTGCCAACAGTCGCCAAATCAGCCTGACACAATGGCAAAATCGAGCCTGGTTGAAGCATCGCATGGTGGGCAACGCGGTGCGTTTGGTGCAATGGCAACTATAGATACTTTTCTAGCGGCAGCTTCTCTAGCAGCAGCTTCTCTAGCCATCTGGTATTTAGCATATATTCATCTATTTCCGGAAAGGGCCAATCCAGATAGCCGCCCCTAATACCAAAGGAATCAAAGCAAAAATGCCGCCGAAAACAAGGGGGTATTGTTTAACTTCAGGTATGGCAATCAAGCTGGCCATGACCAAACCACAATAGGACAAAGCGGCGAAAGGCACAGCGCAAATGAGGATGATCATCAGGCGATCGTTAGATTCTATCGGTGCCATTTTTATTGGTGCCATAAATGTATCAGTGCCATAAATGACAATACGCTAAAAAAATTGCTGAAAAAATTGCTGAAAAAAATATTTGAAAATATGAAAATACTTTAAGGAATTTGGCTAAGCCTATATGTATTTGACTGGAGTTTGATCAAAATGCGAGTGTAATGTGATGGAAATGTGACTGAAAAAATGTGAATCAGCGCCACCGACACCCGCCGATAATAGCGCTGACTATGAGCACTAACCGTAAGCGCACCGGTCAGATCGCTTAATGAATATGTCGTTTCTTATTTTTACATCATTTGGCAAAGCGAAATCCTGCAAACAACGCCCAAAGAGAACCCACGCCAAGGCTCAGTCAGGCCAAAGGGCAAAAAATCATCCTTGGCCAGCAGATGATTTAGGGCCAATTGTTTTGACCATGCTGATATTCATAGGCGTGGCTTTCACCGTGCATCAATGGTCGTCTTCCCCCAAAAAATTAGGGCTACTGGGGGCAACTGACTGGGTCGCCTCGCCACTGCCGCTGGTGATGGAAGGCGGTGACCCTTACTTACGAGCGCTGATGCGCACCATTTCAGCAGCGGAGTCAAATACAGATGATCCCTACCGGCTGCTGTATGGCGGCAAGCGGGTGACCGATCTGTCCGTGCATCCGGATGAGTGTGTGGAAATCGTCAATGGCCCCAATGAAGGGGACTGCACCACAGCGGCAGGCCGATATCAGTTCTTGACGACGACTTGGCAAGAAGAAGCCCGCCGCTATCATCCTGAGTGGCCCGCTTGGTACGAAGTTTGGGCGCAGCCCAGCTTTGAGCCAAAGTATCAAGATCTGGTGATGTACGACTGGCTAGCAGATCCTAAAGCATGGGGCGAAGATATTTCTCAACGGCTGCGCGAGGGTGACATTGATCAGGTCTTAGAACTGTTGTCCGGCACCTGGACAAGTTTGGGCTATGGCATCGAGGACAACAGTATGTCAGCGCTGCTACCTCAAATTTATGCCGAAATGCTGACTGAAGAGTTAGCCGAAGAGTTACCAGAAGAGTTACCAGAAGAACCGGTCGCAGAGCCGTCGGACTAATTTTGTTATGGATCTGCCTCGGGCTGTAGAAAAAAATTAGACGCCGTCGTTACAATAAAAGGATCGCAATTTGTAGGGTGGACGTCTTGACTATTGGCGGCTTTGCTACTGGCGACTTTGCTATTGAAATCGATGGCTCACGGGGAACATAGGTTATGTCAACGCATCGGACAATTATTTTAGAAGCCCATGATGGCTCACGGTGGCGATCGCTCTCTGAGCTACCGACCTATGAAGATGCCAAAATCAACCAGCCCTTGCTATGGGAGAATCCTAGCCTGTCACCTCGGCCTCGCCAAGCTGAAGATTTTCCCCCTTTGCCCGCCGACTGCAGCGAAGGGGCCTGCTCTCGCTTAAAGGGCGTAGCTTACTGGGTCAAAACCTGTCTCAATTTGGCAGAGTTCAAAGCAGGGGTTAAGAACGTAGCTCGAGCTTACAAAAACCATAGCCCTAGAGCTATGTTTGAAATGCAAGGCGCGATCGCCATGGCCGAAGTCCTTGCTAGCGGCAATATTCCCGTCCGCTTTATTATTTTTCTAGACTGCTAATGAGGGTTTTGACTTGATTGAGCTTGTCTTTCACTGCACCGTTTTCCAGCAGCGTCTGGCTCAGTTCAAAGCCTGCCTCTAAGCTATTGACTCGACCGATACGCCAGAGATAAAACCCGCTGTTCCAGACCGCCGAACGCCCAACGGCATCCGCTTTACCCACCAACGCAGAGCGATATACCATCAGGGTATCCGCTAGGTCAAGGATCTCCGGATCTGGCCCTGCAAAACCGTATTCATGGGGATGCAATAACAAGCGCTCAGATTCTAAAACGCCAGACTTGATCTGATTGAGGCAAATAATTCCGGTACGGGCTCTGGAAATATCGCAGCTTCCTTCCAACCCTTTGACTGTGGTGAAAAAAGGCACCTGTCGCTGGGTAAATGCCGTCTGCGTTCGCCCTTCGGTCGGCGGGTGAACATAGCCGCTCACCACATTACTAAGACCGACGTAAGGCGACCACATAATTTCTACCGTAGCCAGGGTAGGGCGCTTACCAATTTGTTCACGGTAGGGCACCATCGCCTCGGCTAAGGGAAAGAGCGTTGGCTGATAGACAAAGCCTAAATAGGTTTGCTCAAGCACCATTTTGACTTGAGCCAAGTTCAGTTTCGACCAGTCGAGCCCTAAGCCCTGAAATATTTCGGCAGTAGGCAAGCCAAACTTGGTCGGCATCCGGCCACTGCCAGTCATGAGTACAGGTGTCTGGGCAGCGGCCATAATCAGCGCTGTCAGAGGTGTAATCGCCATCGTGCGCGATCTGCCATCGTAAGGGTTACAAAAAACAGTGACTGGGTAAGCACCATTGATTTCACCAATTTGTGGCCCTAAGGCATCATAGGTATCGAGCATTCCGGCCAGCTCAGTGGGCGTAGGGCGTTTGATTCGATGGGCGATCATAAACGCGCCAATTTGAGCAGGCGTTGCCGATTCCGTCAGCATTAAATGGGTGGCAACACGAGCTTCTTCACGGCTGAGCGAGGTGGACGTGTGGGTGCCACTGCCCACTTTTTTCAGCAGCTCTCGAAACTGTGCAACTAAAGTGTCATCAAAAGAATGGCTCATTGATCAAAAATGGTCGGGTAAAGGCTCTCAGCTCGCTGTCGGAAGCTGAGACAAATCACTAATTTGAGTGCAGTAGTGAGCCGCATGTTGGCGAACCATCTCACAAAATTCCTGGATCGGCGGAATCATTAATCGGTCGTGGGTAGTGACCATGACGACTTTGCGCAGCAAGGTGGGTTCGCCCATAGGGCGTACCGCCAACGCCAAATCACGACGGCTTTCGGCCAGTGCTGAGCGGGGCAGTAGGGCAACCATATTACCCTGACGAACCACCCCGCGAAAGGCATCTAATGTGTTGAGTTCTAAGGCAACTTTAAAATCTGCACCTTGATCACGAAATTGGCTTTGAACAATGCGCTGCATACCGTAGCCATCTTTAAATACCACCTGTGGGTAGTGGGCAATTTCTGACCATGGCACTACGCCGTACTGTGTCAGCGGATGATCGGCAGCCATCAGAACCTCTACAGGCTCTTCGTAAAGAGGCACCACCACCATTTCCTGATTGCTGGTAAGCAGCGGATTGTGCATCACGATCGAGACATCGACGAGGCCATCGCGCAAAACTTTGAGCGAGCGATCGCTCCCTAAGGCTGTGACCCGCAGTTGCACATCAGGATGGCTCTGACAAAATTGCGTCACTACCGGCGGCAATAGGTAGGCGCAGACCGAATGAATACCTGAGATGCAAAGCTCAGTTTGCTTGCCGTTGATCAAATCACCAATTTCTTGCTGGGCCTGCGTCCATTCTTTGCAAATGCGCAATGCCCTAGGCATCAGACTTTTCCCCGCCAAGGTGAGCTTAGCTTGAGCGGCGCGATGAAACAGCGCAACACCCAAGTCATCTTCTATTGACTTGACTTGGCGGCTAATAGTGGACTGGGTGACGCCACACTGCCTGGCGGCGGCTTGGAAGCTACCGGTTTCAGCGACGGCCAAAAAAGCCTGCAACTGCTCTAGGCGCATAAGTAAACATCACATAATGAAAAGTCCGACTGGAATTTACACGCATAGGGCCACAGCATCGATCTTTTATGAAGATATGTAGAATTTTTTTCAGGTTAGGACGGAGGCCACGGCTTTAATACGGATTCAATGCTAATGACAGCAGGCTATGAGCTTCACTGTAAAGTGCAGTAGAGATTGTTTTTGTAAGGGTTGCTACGGTTGCACCCATGTCAAGATCATAGGTGTAGCCGTGCTATTGTCCTGAGGAGATAGCGTTTAACAGACTGTTACCACGCTAATAGCGTAGCCGCGACATGTTCCTGCACCTGAGGATCGGATAAGCTCTCCTTTAAAAAGGAGAGATAGGCTCGGGCTTGAACTTGGGCGGTTTTGGGCGCAATTTGCTTGAGAGCGCTTAAGGCATATAGTCTGATGCGAGAGTCTGGATCGCCCAATACAGGAATAAGGCTATCGCAAGCTTCGCTTACACCTAGTCTAGCAACGGCTGTGACCACGGCTTGTTTTAGCTTGAAACTGGCTGCTTCAAAAGCGACCAACTCCGACCTAGCGGCTAGCGCGCCCAACCGGGGGAGCGTGGTGGAACGCTCTAGATAGACGGCTTGAAGCCATTGAATTAAGGGCTGAGCGGCATTAATTTTGAGATCAGCTAATCGGGTCTGACCAAGCGATCGCGCAATCTCTTGTTTAACAGCAGGCATCATCTCAGGCACCGTCTGAGCAAACGCCAAGGTCAACGCCTCGGTAGCCGCAGGGGTATCTATCCAGCCCAAGGCTCTGGCAATCGAGACTCTCACAGCGGTTGGCAAGGGCTCAATGAGCGCCTCTCCAAGAGCGATCGCAGCCGATTCACCACCAAGGCGACCTAAGGCCACAGCGCTTTCCCGTGCCACCGCAATCTCAGAGTGATGCAAGCAACGTTGTAACGAGCCTAGCAAGTCAATGGTACTGAGCAAATCAGGGCGACGACCCAACGTACGAATAGCCTCAACACACAGCGGCCCCTGATCATCTAGAGCAGCCAGCAGTACGGGCGTAATTCGCGGATCGTGAAAGCTGCCCAAAGCCTCAAGCGCGATCGTTCTGATTTCAACTTCGGCATCATCAGCCACGCTCAACAGTGGCTCGATCGTCGCACTGCGCCGAATCTTGGCTAAGGTACGAGCAGCCAGCAATCGCTGTGCTAGCGGTTGCCAGACACAGAGTAAATCGCTCAGCGTCGTAATAGTGCTATTGCCCAGATGAGTCAGCGCTTGAATCACCTCTAGCTGAATGTCTTCTGCAGAGGTTGTCACCAGCAAATGAGCCAGCGCTTTCACCACATCGGGCCGATCAAACTGGCCGAGGGCGCGCACCAAAAACCACTGATTTTCCGTATCTGTCGTGTTCTTTAAGCAATGAATTAAAGCCAGCACAAGACGATCTCTACCGCCAGAAAATGACTCAGACGATAACTGAGAAACCTTCTGAGAAAACTGCTTAATCCCTTCCCACTTACGACTAAAATCGCCCTCGGTAATCTGGGCAATCACTTGCTCGATAAAGCCGTCTGTTTGCTGGCTGCCTGTTTGCTGGCTGGCTGCTGGCTGGCTGCCTGTTTGCTGATGTTCCGTCGGTCCATTCTCTGAAACTTTCACATCATCCAACGTTTTTTTGAGCTAGTGAAACATTCTTTATCAAAACATTCTGATCAGAACTAACACCTATAACAGACTTACCAGTAGATTTCACAGACAAAGCCCCCTACGCAGGGGCCTAAATCATGGGGAAAACACAAAGGAACAAAGCCCCTAAGCAATGAAAAATAAAGCAAAAATTGAAGATATCTTGCTAAAGGATATCGCTATTTATTATTTAAACCACAAAATTAAGAGTTTTGATCATTATGACCATTAAGAGTTTTGAATATATTTTCAGTTCAGTTTTTCCGCTGAACTTTTCCGCTGAACCCTTCTTTCAAAGTAATCCTTCAGCGGGTCAAGAAGCGATAGGAAGTTCAGCCTCTACTGCCGGTTTAGGCAGTCAGCTAGACATCGAGAAACCCTGCCGACCACGCATCTCCTGCCGACCGCACATCGCCCGTCAACCGCCCCATCGCAGGTGAAAGCGCTTGCCCAATCAAGGATTTGCGATAGTTGCATTTTATCCATGCAACTATCGCGATTAGCCAAGCGACCACAGGATAAATGGTATCAGGCGATACAAAATCCTCCATGGAACTTCCATATGTTACGTACAACTCAACAGCAAGTGAGTTAGATACAACCCTAAAACGGTTCCTTATGAGCGTGGTAGGTAGATGTCTCTTTCATAAACATTTAAAAGTGTCGAATAGAAGCATCTACCACTTTTTTCCACCGTACGGCTCATGCTGTGCAGCTCAATAGCTAGGGTCAAATTCAATCGAGGCTAAAGTTAGGTTCGCTGTAATTTTTTGACTATTAATTATTTGGCTATTGCAGTTAGCCATATTTTAGTTCAGTTACTTCAACCAGCTTCTTTGGATTTTGAATTCGAACTTTGAAAAGGCTATTTTGAAAAGGCTATTAGGAAGCTGTTTATTGTTGGGTTCATGTTTTGAGCAAGTTTGCTTCACTCCACCAATATCATGCGAATTAATGGCACATGGATAGGCAATAGATTGTTTTAGGGCTCAAAGCAATATTACTAACATTTGGGTATGGCATGGTTACGTCACCAAGCGTTGCAGAAAAGGTCGAAAAAAAGAATAAATTTGAAAAGTACAAAGCCGAAAAAGACGGCCTAGCAGTTAAAGACGAACTTGAAAAGTTTGCCGAAATGGGCTGGGAAGCTGTCGATAAAACGGATTTGACCGGCAGACTGAAGTGGCTAGGTGTGTTTTATCGTGAGGTCACACCGGGCAAGTTTATGCTTCGTTTGCGGATGCCTAACGGTGTGCTCTCCAGTCACAAAATGCGGGTATTGGCCGAGATTGTGCAATGCTACGGCGACGATGGCTGCGCCGATATTACCACTCGACAAAATCTACAGCTCCGGGGCGTTCGTCTAGAAGATATGCCCGGTATTTTTGAGCGCTTTAAGCAGGCAGGCATTACCTCTATCCAATCGGGCATGGATAATGTGCGCAACATTACGGGTTCTCCAGTGGCAGGAATCGCCGCTAATGAGCTGCTCGACACCCAGGGGCTAGTGCGCAAAGTCCAAGATATGATCACTAACAATAGTGAAGGCAACTACGACTTTACCAATCTGCCGCGCAAGTTCAACATTGCGATTGAAGGCAGTCGGGAGGACTCGATTCATTCAGAAATTAACGATATCGCGTTTATTCCTGCCTTTAAAGGGGGTGATGAGTCATCACAGCTAGGCTTCAATGTTTTAGTCGGCGGCTTCTTTTCGGCGCAGCGCTGTGACGCTGCCATCCCGCTCAACGCTTGGGTCCCTGCTGATGATACGGTAGTCGAAATTTGCCGCGCTATTTTGACGGTATTTCGCGATCGCGGTGCTCGCGGCAACCGTCAACAAACCCGTCTCATGTGGCTCATAGAAGCCATGGGTCTAGAGGCATTCCGCGAGGCTGTAGAAGCGCAGATGGGCCAGTCAATAGCGCCAGCAGCCCCAGTTGATGCCATCACCGACGAAACCAAAAGCGATCATTTGGGGGTTCATCCTCAAAAGCAGCCTGGTCTCAACTACGTCGGTATGCATGTGCCGGTAGGCCACTTCTACGCCGAAGATATGTTTGAATTCGCCCGCCTAGCCGAGGTATATGGAAATGGCGAAATTCGTCTCACGCTTGAACAGAATGTGATTATTCCCAACATTCCTGATTCTCGCCTAGAGACATTTTTGCAGGAAGAACCCGTGCAAAAGTTCTCCATTGATCCATCGCCATTGGTCCGTCGCTTGGTCTCCTGTACCGGATCACGGTTCTGCAACTTTGCCTTGGTTGAAACCAAGCAGCGAGCCCAAGCGCTGAGCGAAAAGCTCGATTCACTATTGACGGTCGATCAGCCCGTGCGAATGCATTGGACGGGCTGCCCTAACTCTTGCGGACAGCCCCAAGTTGCCGATATTGGCTTTTTGGGCACCAAGGCTCGCAAGATGGTAAATCTGTCGAGGCAGTGGACATCTACATGGGCGGCAAGGTGGGCAAACATTCCCAACTTGGCGAGTGCGTGATGAAGGCTGTTCCTTGTGAAGATTTAGAAGCGGTCGTCACTGACCTACTCACAGAAAAGTTTGGTGCAGTCGCTAAATGACTTTAGTGGAGTGTCCCGGCCTGATGGCTGTTTCCGGTTCAAACAACCGCTCAACAGTCGATCGGGCCACAAAAAAGAAGCCTTAAGGCGGCAACCTTGAGGCTTCGAGTTAAAACGACTTTGCCCGACATGACTTTTGAAGCGACTCAGGATGAGTCACTCAGGCGTCATCTAGGGGCAAACCGTGTTCATATACTTAGGAGCATAGCGCAAGATGATTGGAGAGTTGTTTACCAAAGCAACTCAAGGTAGGTTTAGAATATTACACCTGACTTGGTTTGCCTTCTTTTTATCGTTCGTTGTGTGGTTTAATTTACCGCCATTCGCAACGACCATTGGCCAGGAGTTTGGCCTCACTAAACCCCAGCTTGGTACGTTGGGGCTATGTAATGTCGCCTTGACGGTGCCTGCTCGGATCCTGATCGGAATGCTGTTGGACAGGTATGGCCCCCGCTTAACCTATTCACTGCTGCTGATTTATGCATCGATTCCCTGCTTGATTTTTGCAACGGCCACTAGCTTTAATCAGTTGGTGGTGGGCCGTTTGCTGATGGGTATTGTCGGTGCTGGATTTGTAATTGGTATTCGCATGACGGCTGAATGGTTCCCACCGAAAGAAGTGGGTACTGCCGAAGGTATCTATGGCGGCTGGGGCAACTTTGGCTCTGCATTTTCTGCCTTTACCATGGTGATTTTTGCCAGTATCCTCACTTTCTTGCCCGGCGTTTTCCAATTTCCTGAACCCCAAAGTTTTGATATTTTAGGCTTTGCGTTTACAAGTGATGTCCTCAACTGGAGAGCTGCGATCGCAGGGTCAGGACTTGTAGCGGCACTATACGGTGTCTTTTACTATTTCAACGTCACCGATACTCCCCCCGGCAAAGTGTACCGTCGGCCTCAGAGCACACGCGGCATGGAAGTGACCACTGTGCGCGACTTTTGGTTCTTAATGGCGATGAACATTCCCTTGACAGCCATTTTGATGGTCTTGGCATGGCGCTTGAAAAAGGTTGAATTTTTGACCCAAGGCACAATGATGATTGCCTGGATTTTTCTCCTCGGTCTCTACGCCTTCCAAGCTTACAACTGCTGGAGTGTGAATCAAGAACTCCTCGCTGGCCGCAAACAGTACCCGGCTGAAGATCGCTATCGATTTAAGCAAGTAGCCCTGCTAGAGCTGACCTACATTGTCAACTTTGGCTCTGAGCTGGCGGTTGTATCGATGTTGCCTGAGTTCTTTGAAGGCACGTTCACCCTTGATAAAGCCACCGCTGGCATCATTGCCTCTAGCTATGCCTTTATGAACCTTGTTTCGCGCCCCGGTGGCGGGATGATCTCCGATTCTGTCGGCAGCCGTAAGTGGACGATGGCGATTTTGACAGGCGGCATGGGGCTGGGCTACCTGCTCTTTAGCCAAGTTGGTACGAGCTGGCCATTGGCAGGAGCAGTTCTTTTGGTGATGGCTTGTTCCTTCTTTGTACAATCCTCTGAAGGTGCCACCTTC
>JAAUPS010000183.1 GCA_012033015.1 Phormidesmis sp. RL_2_1 | reverse complement strand
GTGAGACCCCTGCGTCAGCTGCCGTACGCGGCTAAGGAATGCTCACCAAGACAGCGGTGAGACCCTGCGTCGTCGTACGGCGCTAAGGAATGCTCACAAGACAAAGTACGAATGAATGCTATATCAACTCTAGCTGGCGTTCTTTTCCTTGCGCCCCCGCATCTCGCTACTATTAAGAGCAGTTGATAAAACAGGAATATCGCCCAGCTATGAAAATTGCCGTCACGGGTGCAACAGGGTTTGTCGGGTCTCGCTTGGTGGCTCGGCTAGTAGATGAAGGTCATGATGTAAAGGTACTGACACGCAGTGTGGAAAAGGCGCGAAAGGTTTTTGCAGCACCTAAGTTCAAGGCTCTAGAATACGTGGCTTACAAGCCGACAGAATCGGGGGCTTGGCAGGCTGAAATTTCGGGCTGTGACGGGGTCATTAACCTGGCAGGCGAGCCGATTTCGGAGCGGTGGTCGGCGGAGCGAAAACGACGGATTATTGATAGCCGCCAGGTTGGTACGCAAAAACTGGTGGAGGCAATCAATCAAGCTGAACACAAGCCTTCTGTGCTGGTGAGCGGCTCTGCCATTGGCTATTACGGCACCAGCGAATCGGTCAGAGTTTTTGAAACTAGCGAACCAGCAGAGAATGATTTTTTATCTAAGGTGTGCCAGGGCTGGGAAGCGGCGGCAAATAAGGCTAAAGATATGGGTGTGCGAGTCGCGATTATTCGTACGGGCATTGTCCTAGGTGATGGTGGCGCAGTGGCCAAAATGTTGCCGCCTTTTAAGCTCTATGCCGGTGGCCCTATTGGCAGCGGTCGCCAATGGTTTTCCTGGATTCATATTGACGATTTGGTCAGCATTTTCCTAAAAGCGCTGCTCGATTCTTCTATGCAGGGCGTTTACAATGGCACCGCACCCAACCCTCTGCGCATGAAAGATTTCTGTGAAACCTTGGGTGAAGTCCTCGATAGGCCGTCTTGGTTGCCTGTGCCTGATTTTGCGATTGAGGCGCTGTTAGGCGATGGTGCCGTTGTGGTTCTTAAGGGGCAAAAAGTTTTGCCAGAGCGAACACAGGCGGCTGGTTTTGCCTTTGAGTACGACGATGCTAAAGCAGCACTCAAAAATATTGTTTAGGCTGAGCGATTTAGGCGTAATGACTCAAGCTTCATGATTCAGGCTTCATGATCCAGGCTTCATGATTCAGGCTGACTCTGCACTGTTGGATAAATCGGTGGACGATATCGGGGCGATCGCACCAATTCACATGTACATAAGACGCCTGTAGATTTGCCCTGTGATAGCCCTCAACAGCCTTTGGCTCTAGCGCTCCCCAATATCGCTGCGTCTGGTACATAGGTCGCGTCAGCGCCTCTACCACAGTAGATTTGTGAAACTCATGCCCTACCACGGCTTGCCCCTTTTTTAGGAGTGGCCCATCGGCTAGGGCGATCGCCTTGCGATAGCCCAACACCAGCTTTTCACCCATCTTCACGCTTTGGGGAATCACCCCCACCATTGGCCAAGCCCCCCCTTCAAAATCCACAATCATACGGCTGAGATACATCAGCCCGCCACACTCCGCGTAGGTTGGCATCCCCCGCTCAATAGCCCTACAAACAGCCACCATCATGGGCTGATTGGCACTGAGTTCAGCGGCAAATACCTCGGGAAACCCACCGCCAAAATATAGCCCATCAGCCTGAGGCAGCTTTTCGTCCTTAAGCGGGCTCCAATAAACCAGCTCTGCGCCCTGCGCTTCAAGCGCTTCAAAATTGTCAGGATAGTAAAAGTTGAAAGCTTGATCCCGTGCGATCGCAATCCTCACCCCCTGTCCCCTGTCCGCTGTTCCCTTTCCCTTTTTTCCTATCTTTCCTGGCCCTATCTTTCCTGGCCCTATCTTTCCTGGCCCTATCTTTTCTGGCCCCGTCTTTCCTGGCCCCGTCTTTCCTGGCCCTTGATTCAACAGCCCCTCCAACCGCTCCCAATCAAAACACCGCTCTCCCAATACCGCCAGCCGCTCTACAATCTTGTCAAACCCACTCACCTCCCCTGTCGGCACCAGTCCAAGGTGACGATCCGGCAACTGGATATCTTTCTCCCGCCGAAAAACACCCACAATAGGCATATTGATCCCATCTAGGGCCTCTTGTAAAAGCTGCAGATGGCGATCGCTGCCCACCCGATTTAAAATCACCCCAGCGACATTCACCTGCGGGTCAAAATGGCGATAGCCCTGCACCAACGCTGCCAGCGACCGTGACATTCGCCCGCAGTCCACAGCCAATACCACCGGTAGCCTTAACAACCGAGCAACATGCGCCGTACTCGCCGTATCATCGTGACCTGTAGCCCCATCAAATAGGCCCATCACGCCTTCAATCACAGCATAGTCAGCATTGCTGCAGTGGCTCTGAAAGCTTCTTTGCACATAGCTTTCATGGGTCAATACCGGATCTAAGCTATAGCAAGGCCGCCCCGTCACGGCTGCGTGGAACATCGGATCAATGTAATCGGGGCCAACTTTAAAAGATTGAATACGGCAACGACGGTTTTTTAGAGCAGCTAGGAGCGCTAGTGTGAGAGTTGTTTTGCCAGTGCCGCTGCGATCGCCTGCCAGAATAATGCCCAAGAGAATTGGCCTCAAAAAATGACTATACAAAGAATCAAAAGAAAAATACAGCCCGACTAGAAACAACCCCATAAACGCTTCAGGCAGATTTCCGGAATGGTTCCTAAACCTGCTGAATGACCTTCTATGAGGACTTGTTTTGATCCCTATGTTTTAATCCCTTGTTTTAATCCCTTGTGATTGTGTTCGAGATTTATGACAGATGTCAGATCTTCACAGTCCATAGAAATTGGCAAAATTGACTGGATATACTTTTACTGGACTAACTTTGTCTAGATAGCCTCTGCCCTGCCCTCTGATTCCTACTTTAGGACTTTCTACTTTAGGACTTTCTCCTTTAGGCGCAATGGCTGAGCGCAGCCTCAATTCCACACTCTCTTCCCTCACCCAACTGATTGCGATGGCCTGTCAAAATCCTCACACAACGTCATTAGCTCATGCACCTCAATCCCCCTTTCCCCTGGGTCGCCGAGTTGGCAAACTCGTGACTCGCCTTGGCAGTGGGTTACTCGCTGCAGGTCTGAGCCTCAGCATGGCCTTGCCCTCTTTTGCTGCCGATCCCTTCAGATCTAGCAGCGCAGCCCACGATATTGGCGATAAAACAGAAGCCGCCTTCAAAGCTATTTTCAAAGAAGGCAACTATGTAGCCGCCGAAAGATATTTGGCCGAGGCTGAACTCGAAGAATCAGATGAGCCTTTGGTTCATGCCATGCTCGCTTCCATGGCCTATCTCAAAGGTGACGACGGATTGCCCGAAGTTTTACGTCGCGCCATGCTCACCCAAGAAAAGGCCCAAGCTCTTCTCGAAAAAGACCCGCTCAGAGGCCATTTGTACACCGCAGTCGGTATCTTTTTAGAAGGTGCCCATGTGCTCAAAACCCAAGGCATTGCCAACGGTACACCCCGTGCTTTGGGCATGTTGCAACAGGTCTTTCGCGAACTAGACGACGCTGAAGCTATCAATCCTGACGATCCAGAACTGAACTTGCTCAAGGGTTACATGGATTTAATGCTGGCTGTCAATTTGCCATTTTCCAACCCCGAAGAAGCGATTACCCGCATGTCTGAATATGGCAGCCCAGAGTATCTTGCCCAACGGGGTATTGCTATTGGCTACCGCGATTTAGAGCGACCTGATGCCGCGATGATCGCGGTAGATAAAGCCCTATCCGCTGCGCCTAACAACCCTGAACTGTTTTACTTGAAAGCGCAGATCTTAAATCGTCAAGGCGATCGCGCTGAAAGCATTGACTTTTTTGATCGGGCTCTAGACTACAGCGCCCAACTTCCCGATGCCTTGGTCACCCGCATTACATGGGAGCGCTGTGTCACGGTAGGCGGCCCAGACGTCAACAATTGTTCGGTAGCAGCAGGTTACATCTAAAGCTTTCCTACAACGTTACTTTCACATACTTTCACAACGGTAATGGCTGTAGTTAAAAGAACCCTGATTACCGCTGCCATTTTTAGCGATGGTGCAGCCTTCACCTGATAGATCTATGCCAAAGCTCAGCAGCCATAGGTCAAAGGGCCGAGAGATTGTCTTGAGGCTTTTGATGAGCTCACTGGTGGCATCTCGGCTTTTGGCCACGTTATTTTCAGCAATCACAAACTGAGGCGGACGTTGCCAGGATTGTTCAGGATGCTGAGGGTTGAAATTACGCTGAATCTCCCAAGCTGCAGACATAATTTCAATACCGATGACACTCGGCTGTGCCGTCACGGTGGTGGCGGTGCCAATGACAACCGGATAGGGGGATTCAACCTGGATGAAGTCGATCAGTGCCTGGGGATTGTAAAACTTTAGGCTGCTGAGGTC
This sequence comes from Phormidesmis sp. RL_2_1, assembly GCA_012033015.1. Taxonomy (GTDB): domain Bacteria; phylum Cyanobacteriota; class Cyanobacteriia; order Phormidesmidales; family Phormidesmidaceae; genus Phormidesmis. Next base: position 6,174 of record JAAUPS010000183.1, on the reverse strand, counting down.
ATTTACCATGACCTGAGCGCCCAAAAAGCTAATTCCTATGACGAGGGCGACAAACTTTTGGCCCGTTATTTTTTGTGAGATGAATGGCAGCTTGACGCTTTCAAAGCTTGCTTGCCTATGCCAAAAAGGCGCAAGGCTAACGCCCACCAAAATCAAAAAGCTAGGGAAAAATACAAAGCTATAGCGGTGACCCCGAGTGATATCAAAACCAGGCCCGTAGCAAATCATTAAAAAAAGAACATTGGCCATGATAAAGAAGCCGCCCATGGTCTTAATGCCCAAACGCAAATCTGGCTGCCGTAATTGAACGCGCAGGCTGCGTTGCAGTGACGCGATCAGCCATGGCGCGTAAATCAGCAATAGCGATACGCAGGTGAGCACAATGGCAATGACCGGCAGCAGGCCAATTCCTTTGGTGACTGGAGAGAGGATGGCGTACAGCCAACCTGCCAAAGACTGCACCACCGGATTCACCCAAAACTGCCAATTTCTCACTTCAGATCTTAAAAAGCTGGTTTGGGGGCTCCCATAAAAGTTTGCTAATACTGGCAGCCAAAGTAAGCATCCGGCCAAAGTTCCAGCCGCAGCAACATAAACTCTACACCAGGGTGCTTGGCGCCAAATAGCTCTGTCCCATCGGTGTTGCTGCATTAGCATGACAAATAGCGCCATACCTTCAGCCACTAGGGTGAGCCCAAAAAAGAAATGGACGGTGAACCCCAGTCCGTTTACCACTATCCAAGCGAATATGGTGCGCCAGCTCGGCGGTTGATGCTGCTGCAAAGCATGGGCGCTGAGGACAAAGCAGCACAGTGACAAAATGACGGCTAAAATCGCCAGGGTATAGTGACGAGCTTCTTGGGAAAGAAACACACTAAAGGGCGATACGGCCATTAGGGCAGAGCAGATCAAACTAATGCGATGGTTTTCTAAAGGTGTGGTGTGGCGAAAGCTGACTTTAGCGAGCAAATAGGTTGCCGGAACGGCTAATGCCCCAAAAAGGGCCGATAGTGAGCGGGCTGCCCATAGCGATGCGTAATCACTGGTGCTGCTGCTGAACTTTTGCCATAGCAGCATCCACCAGTGTGCCAATACAAAATAGGTGGGTGGATGATTGTCTTCTGTAAGCAGATGGGTGATCACATCGTTAGCTGTGGCACCAGACGTGAATTGTAGGGGGCGCAGGATTTGATCTAGGCTGATAACTTCGTTTAAGGGGATGAGTCGGGAGTAGTTTCCTAGGCTAAATAGGGTGGTGGCGACTTCATCCATCCAAGCGCCCTTGGCTGTGAGGTTGGTCAGCCGAATGAAAAGTGCGATCGCAAACCAAATAAACAACCACAAGCCAACTCGACCTGGTGTTCCAGCACGTGCTTGATCAGATTTTCTATCGCTTGCACTGTCTCTATCGCTTGCACTGTCTCTATCGCTTGCACTGTCTCTATCGCTTGTACTATCAAGGCGATGGCTGGCGTTTTTATCAGCGCCATTACCAGGAAAAAGAAAAGTCATAGGGGAGCAAACCAAAAGGTCTTTAAGGGTGCCAGCAGGGTTGTAGCGTCCCCAGTATAGGTGGCTCTCTTACCCGAAAGTGCCTTGACTTTTGGCCATGGGGTGGCCATGGGGTGGCCATGGAAAAACCACTGGCGGCAGCAGCCATGACAAAAAAAGCCCCACTGCTGTCCGTGAGGAGTGAGCGAGGTGGGGCGAAAGACGCAGTTAGGAGGTATCTTGCCTACACCATATCGACTCTATTTGAAATTGGCTGCAGGTTTTAAGAAGTTCTTAATCTTGAGAGCCGAGCCGTAACGGCTGATTTACAACCACAGGGGCTGAGTTTTGAGGGTGCGTAGTCGATTTATCGCCGCTGCTAGTTCAAACCGTCGAAATTCTGCTAAATCACCCCACAGCCGAGTGTTTGTTTTTTCGGAGCTGTCGGAGCCGTCGGAGCCGATGCCATGGGAGAGCACATCAAGGCTGCCTAAGCGGATATCTTCCATGACGTTATCGAGCACGCTACTCAAGGATCGCTGGCCGTCGAAATAGTACTGTTGAGCGTAGCGGATGGCATGGGCGATCGCTCGTATCTGATGCACTTCTACAATTTGCTCAACGGCTCTGAGATCCACCTCTTCATAGCCCAGCATTAACATCTCTGGTCGGGCTTTGATTTTCAAAGGTCTGTCTTTTTTCCCAACTGGCAGACTATCGGCGAGCACAGCTCGAGGTGTGATCTCGCCAAACCGTTGTCCCCCTTCTGGCTGCCGCCGGTTCCCGTCAGCTTGGGCGATGGCTTTTGCTTGCTGTGTGACCACCTGCGGCTGATAGTCTTGCATTGCAATGACCGTATCGGCTACTGCAAAATAATCGCCGCTTCCTCCCATGACCAGAATGGTTGATATCGCTTGCTCGTCATATAGCTGGCGTACCTTATCGACAAAGGGCGTAATGGGTTCTTTGTCTTTTGAGATCAACGCTTGCATGTTGTGATCACGAATCATAAAGTTCGTCGCTGCCGTATCCTCATCGATGAATATCGCCCCTGCGCCCGCTTCGATAGCTTCCATCAGGCCCGCTGCTTGAGACGTACTGCCACTCGCATTCGTCGTCGAAAAATGATCAGATTGCCGTCCTTGCGGCAAATGATTAATCACTGCCGAAATATTTACCCCCACCACACTACGGCCGTCCTCTGCTCTGAGCTTGACAGCATTGGTCTCGGTCACAACTTGTTCGCGTCCGTCACCTGGCACATGGTTATAAATGCCCTGCTCAATCGCTCTGAGCAGCGTAGATTTGCCATGGTAGCCGCCCCCGACAATCAGACTCACCCCCTTTTGAATCCCCAATCCTTTAATTCGCCCGTTGTGAACCGTCTCAAGTTCAAGGCAGTGCGCCTCTGGTGGGACAAAAAGCGCCGCCTGATCCCTAAGGGGACGCTCGTCAATCCCACTTTGGCGCGGTAGACAGGCCCCGGCGGCGATAAAAGTGACTAAGTTATGGCGTGCTAACTGGCCTCTCAGCGCTTCTGCATCTTCAAATGTTTGGACATGATGGATCAAAGCCCGCTGATCTAGCGCCTGATATGTCAACGTGCGCGCCACTAGCTGGGGAATGTCCTCACAGAGCAACGCCGCTGCTTCGTATCCGGCAATCCGTCGGCCCAAGGCCGGTAGCCCAACTGTCAGTCTTGCTTCTATTTCGTTAGCGTCAATCCACATGGCCGTTCGCCGCAGAATTGCTGGGCTGGGCGCTGATATGTGAATGTGGCCACTTTTGCCAGACCCTCGCTTTTTACAAAGCGACTGGGCCACTTGAACCACTTGTCTAGTGAGGTAATCTGCGATCGCAACCTGCGTCCCATAATGGGTCAATCCGTCAGGTGGAAACTGCGCTACTGCCTGAGGCAGCTTAATTCGGATTCGACTGGGTGCGGCAAAAGGGTCTCCCTGCACGTGGTCTACGATCAAAGAAAAATCAGGAAATTCGTAATTGCCCTTTATCCCCTTGTATTCACGATAACTGCGACCTTCCAAATTCTTGAGTTGCTGCTGCAGCGTCTGCCTGTTTGCCATTGGTTTTCTCTGTCACTGGTTTTCTCTGTCACTGGTTTTCTGTCACTGGTTATGCTTTCGATTGCTGGGCTATTCATGCTTTAGCAAAAGTTAACCTTTGTCTGTACCTTTGTGCGAAGAAACTCTTACCTACTGCGGATGTATCGCTAAGTTAAGGATCGTTATGCTTGTCACACAAATCTAAGGCAAAGTACGCGGCAACCGAGAAAATGTAGTTAAAGACACATCGCCGCCAACATTCTTTCAAGCTTGGTTCTAGTCAGCTTGGTTCTAGTCAGATTGGTTCTCGTTGGCTGCGGCCTGATAAGCCTTGCCTCAATCGGTTGCTTCTTCGGTTGCTTCTTCGGTTGCTTCTAAATACTTACAGCGATTTCTCTAAGCCAATCTTTCTGAGCCAAATTCATTCTCAAGCTTAGACAACGATTCGGCAACGATTGGCACACTTCTGGCACACTTTCCATGCTCCAGAACATGCTTCAGAAAAATTGCAGAGTTTTTTGATCCCCCTTCAATCCTCACTCCTCAACCTCCCATTCCATATATCAGCGAGCTAATCCCATGACCTTCCTCAAAAACATGTTGCCCCCTAGTCAGTTCTTCAGAAGGTCTCTATTTGTGTTAGCGACTATTGGCCTGATGTTGCCTGGTGCGAGCATGGCGCAATCTCCTGTGCCATCAGCCTCATCTGTCGAGCTTGAAAAAGTTACTGCAGGTCGCCCCGGAACCCATAACGTTTTGGCAAATGGCACTTATCTATTTGGTGAAAGCCCAGAGTCTAATCAAATGGGTGTTACCTATGCAGTCGTTGCCATCGAAAGCAATCGAGCCGTCGGCGTGTTTTATCAGCCACGCTCTTCATTCGACTGCTTTTTTGGTGAAGTTTTGCCCAATCAATTGGCGGTTAACGTTATAGATAGCTATGAGCAAGCCGTTTATCCCTATTCCATTGCCCTCACGCTAAATGAGAGCTTGGTTGCAGGCGAGGCTGCAGAGAGTAGCTATACGTTAGAGGGCTTTCACCAAATCGATGCGCTGAGTGAGCGAGATCGTGAAATGCTGGCAATTTGCCAGGCGGATGTTGCTGATAGATAGCACCTGAGCGCCGACGACTAGCTGCCGTATTGCCGTTATCGGTCGTGGCGTGCTCACCAAATCGTGGGTGACTGCCGAGTCATCACCCCAATAGTTTTTATTGCCAGTGATCCCGTTGCCTTTGAACATGTGATCGCTGGCCATTTTCTTTTTGAGCGTTTTTGGGCCTATTGCATCTGTCGAGTGGCTTAGGACAGTCTCATTGGCTCAGGCCGTTAGCCGGTCTAAAAGGAGTAGTTTGGCGGATGTCGGTAATAATTAAGTTTTATATCTTGGAAATTAGAAATAGTTGTTCTTAGGCCGCTTCTGACGGGCACTTTCATCTCCCTATACATGCCTGGTTACGGAAAATACCCCACTGAGTACGGCTCTCTCTAGTGCCAGAACACCCTAAATGCAAGTATATTGACATAAGTAGATAAATAACTTAACGAACGCCAACGCAATATAGTCAGCGTTAACCATGGGCCGTCTGTTTTTAGATAGATATGCGCCTGAGTTAGGTAATTAGGCGTCAGTCAGTCAAAGCAGTACGTTAAGCCATCCAACCTTGGTAAGAGGTCTCGCCAAAATATGTTTGAACATTTTACAAACACAGCGATCGCGGTCATTATGCAGGCGCAAGAGGAGGCCCGTCGCCTGGGTCATAACTTTGTCGGTAGCGAGCAGTTGCTGCTCGGTATTATCAAAGAGAACACCAGTATTGCTGCTAAGGTGCTAGACGAGTTTGGCATTAATTTAGCAAATGCACGCACCGAAGTAGAGTCCATTATTGGCCGGGGCTCTGGCAATGGGCCGGTCGAAATTCCCTTTACGCCTAAGGTCAAGCAAGTCTTTGAGCAGGCTTTTCAAGAAGCTCGCAAGCTCGATCATCCTTACATCGAGCCGGAGCATCTGCTGCTTAGTCTCACCCAGAATTCTGAAAGTGTTGCCTACCGGGTGATTGCTAATTTAGGTGTCGATCCCGACAAAATTCGTATTCAGCTCGTGCGAGTGATTGGTGAGAGCACGCCGGTTACTTCTGGTCGCGGAGGCAGCCGTAAAAAATCTGAGCGCAAGTCTGACAGCAGTGTCCTAACAGAATATGGTACTGACCTGACAGCCGTTGCGGCTGATGGCAAGCTCGACCCTGTGATTGGTCGTCATCAGGAAATTGAACGGGTGGTGCAGATTCTAGGTCGTCGCACCAAAAATAATCCTGTGTTGGTGGGTGAACCGGGCGTGGGTAAAACTGCGATCGCCGAAGGGCTAGCTCAGCGCATCGTCAACCAAGATGTGCCAGAAGCACTGATTGACAAACGCGTTATCAGCTTGGACATGGGGCTTTTAGTTTCTGGCACCCGCTTTAGAGGCGACTTTGAAGAACGCATCACCCAAGTTATCGATGAAGTTCGTAAATCACAAGATGTCATTCTTGTAATCGATGAGATTCATACCTTAGTTGGCGCAGGATCTTTAGAAGGTGGCATGGATGCGGCTAACTTGCTCAAGCCTGCGCTAGCTCGTG
>JAAUPS010000403.1 GCA_012033015.1 Phormidesmis sp. RL_2_1 | reverse complement strand
CATCTACTGGAAAATGGCTAAGATATCCGCACTATTCAAGAGTTGCTAGGCCACAAGGATGTGAAAACCACCATGAGCTATACCCATGTGCTGAACCGGGGCGGGCGGGGCGTAAGAAGCCCCCTTAGATCATGAGAACAAGTATTATTTTAAGGCTACAAATTAAGGCTAAAAGCGCCTATGTATAAGGGTGTACCAGGGCTTTGTATAAGGGTTTTGGCTTGTTGCATCGCTTTGAAGTGAACCTGCTAAATTTGGCTGCACTAATCTGGGCAGCCCAGACTATCACGGGTGGCAACGCCGGTCACAGGATTTACGCCTGATGCTCGACTACACATTTGCTTGACCTGAAAGCGATCGATAATTGAATCGGAAAAATCTGCCCCAGTAATAATGACGTCGGCAAAAGAGCTGCTGGTGGCGATCGCATTGACAAACACCACATTGGTCATATCCGAGCCATCGAAAATAACCCGATCGGCAAACGTTTTAGTAAAGTCTGCTCCGCTCAGGTTTGTTCGCATAAAGGTAGCCTTGGTCAAAATAGTGCCACTCATGTCGGCTCCGGCAAAGGTGGCATCACGCGCATCTGCTGCTGCAAACGAAGTCCCTGACAAATCCTTGCCAGCAAAGTCGGCTCCGGCCTGATTGGTGAGCGTATAGTCCACCCGATTATCTTGTGCCCAAGCCGGACTAGCCGGGGTAGATAAAAAAGCAGTGGTGAAAAGAAGGGCGCGATCGCACCTCTTACGACTGCCAACTTGAAAATTGCCGTTAGCCTACGCCATAAACCCATTCGTGCCATCCCTCATGATCTGCATTTTTTTTGATATTTCCTGATCATACTCGGCTGCGGGAAGTGCCCACAGCCTTTCTCGATCGATCTGTGCCCTGTTCGATCTCATCTTTTGGGTAGCCTAATCTTTTTGTAGCATTTCAGAAAAATCAAGATTCTCTGAGGCCAGCACCAGCACTGTTGGCGGCAGGCCCGCAATGCGATCTTGCAGGGTTTGGTAATAGTCAACAAAGTCACCTTCTGGGTTAGCTAGCCCCAAAAAAACCAAATCAGCAGTTGCAGAAGACTGCTGCAAAATGGTCTTAAAGGGTCTGCCTGCGGCCAAAATAATTTCGCACTTGGCACCGATCCGCAAACTCTGGGTGAGATTTTCCAAATTTATTTGAGCCGCTTGGGCCGCAGCTTCATTCGCAACAACAAGTTTGAGGCAAATATCTGCCGCCCGCCACAGCCAACTGGTACGCAGCAAATAAGCCAAAATCAGCATCAGGCCACCGTTAGATTGTAAGCCGCCCCACCACACATCAATTTTGTGTTTTTCATCGCGGACGAACATCGGTGGCAGAAAAGACTCGGTTTCAGCGTCCTTGGCTTTTTCATCGCGGAAAATGATGACATTGCGCTGGGCTTCATGACACACCCGAATCATGTTGCAGTAGCGGGCAATACTCTCTTGATTGGTGGTGTCAGTATCACCTAAGAGCACCGTGTTAGGCACCAATGGCCCCATGCCGTAGGCTTCGATCAGGTTTTGGGCGCCGGTATAAGGATCATCTGCAGTGATAATTTTGGCAAATGCCTGTATGCCCTTTTTCTCAAGAAAATCGCGTAGGGTAATTTCTGCTTTTTCCTGCTGAGCAATGCTGCGAGAGCCACTCGGCAGAATGCTAGCCACCGTGATCAGTCCCCGGTTGTGGGTAAAGGCTCGGGCAATTTCGATCAGATGCCAGCGCTTGGTGGGTGTGCCAGAGAGCACCAGCAGGTGAGGTCGCCAGTTTTTGGGATCGGCGTTGTCGTCAATGTTGAGCAGGGCGGTACGCACAATGGTCATCCACAGACCTTGACGAACATCTCCCCAAGTACTTTCAATTTGCCGACGTTCTAGCCAAACGTAAATCAAACCGACAATCACCAGCGCCACGATGGTGGCGACCGGATTAATTAAAAACATCACGGCGATACAGCCGCAGGCCCCCAGCACGGAAAGCGACCAGTGCACCTTGAATGTAGGGCGAAAGGAGGGACTTTGCAAAAAGCCTTCAATGCCAGCGGCGATGTTAAGCACCATGTAGGTGGTGAGAAAAAACATCGACAAAACCGGGGCGATCGCATCCAAACTGCCTAAACTCACCACCGCCATCACCACCCCGAGGGTGAACAGCGTGCCATAGCGCGGATCGTCAGTAGGGCCATGGCCCTTACCCAGCCAGCGCAGCGGCCCCGGTAAAATATTGTCGCGAGCCAGGGCCTGCAAAACCCGTGGCGCACCCAAAATGCTGCCAATGGCACTAGAGAGCGTCGCGCCCCATACACCCAGCACAATGGAATCAATCATAAACTGACCACCAATGGCGATCCGCTTCATCACCAACATATCCGGGTTGAGCAGCGCGGCCGGTGCATCCGGCGTGCGCACCACCAAAATAAACGGAATCGCCATATAGATGATGTAACCCACCACCACCGCCGCAATCGTACCGCGCGGAATCGAACGAACCGGGTCTTTGAGATCACCCGACATATTCACACCCGACATAATGCCGGTCACCGCTGGGAAAAAGACAGCGAAGACTGCCCAAAAGCCCACCCTAGGCACCTCGGCAGCCGCAGGAATATCTTCTGGCAGAGGCACGACATTGTGGCCAAAAAGCATCGCCAGCAGCGAGAGGGCAATCACCGCCATAATGATGTACTGCGCCTTAATCGCCACATCGGCTGAGGCCAAAGCCAGAGCCGTCACCAGCACCGTGGTAATCAGTGCCACCAAGACAATTTGGGCATTGGGAAACACCGCTTTGACACTTTCTGCAAAACCAATGGTGTACAGCGCCACCGACAGCGCTTGGGCAAAGTACAACGGCAGGCCCACCGCCCCACCGGTTTCAATCCCGAGTGAGCGGCTAATCATGTAGTACGCCCCACCAGCACGAACGACTTTATCGGTGGCGATCGCACTGATCGAAAGCGCTGTTAAAAACGTAATCGAAGTGGCGATCGTCACAATCAGCAGCGTCGGCAATAGCCCGACTTGGCCGACGACCCAGCCAAAGCGCAAATACATAATCACGCCCAAAATCGTCAAAATAGACGGCGTGAACACCCCACCGAACGTTCCTAGTCCGGTCGCCTCATTTTTTGCCGGGAGCGTCGCTTGAGCTGAATCTGAATTCATACAATATCCACAATCAGGAAGTTTTAAATGTAAGGCCCATTAGCCCCAGTCGTTCTATCGCCATCGCCAGATGCATTGGGCTATGGCTGATTGCATAGAGATATACGCCTCAGCAGTTTCACCGATTGATCAGGTGTATAGCAAAGTTAAGGATGCATTCTTACTTTGTCTTGGTGAACATTCCTTGTCTTGGTGAGCATTCCTTAGCGCCGTACGACGACGCAGGGTCTCACCGCTGTCTTGGTGAGCTTTCCTTAACGCCGTATGACGACGCAGGGTCTCACCGCAGCTCACTCGACAAAAGCCATAGAGCTA
>JAAUPS010000021.1 GCA_012033015.1 Phormidesmis sp. RL_2_1 | reverse complement strand
GATGCATTCGGTACAGGCTACTCACTTGGCCCTTTGTCCTGCAAAGGTTTCACCAAAATATCTGGACTCTAGCCAAGTGAGAGACGCTATAGCTGAAAAATCTATATTTTTTTAGGCATACTCTCAGCAAAGACTCAGATCAACGGCATACTCTCAGTTAGATAGCTTGTGTTACGAGGAAGTATCGATGTCTGTAGAGTATGACTTAGTTGTGATTGGTGGTGGTTCGGCGGGGTTAGTGGCTGCTAGCGCGGGCGCGCAGATCAACGCTAAGGTGGCGCTAGTTGAAAAGCACTTATTAGGCGGCGATTGTTTGCATTACGGCTGTGTACCCAGCAAATCGCTGATTCATGCTGCGCAGATTGCCTACAACGTAAAAACGGCCTCCCGTTTTGGCATCTATACCAGTGTGCCTACCATTAAGCTGGATGAAGCCATGAATCACGTTCACTCAGTAATTGACACCATTCAAGAGCATGACTCTACAGAGCGATTTGAAAAACTCGGGGTAGATGTTATTTACGGTAGCGGTCAGTTTATTGACGAACAAACCTTTGAGGTCAATGGTCGGCAGCTTAAGGCTCGGGCTTTTTTGGTGGCGACCGGCTCTCGTCCTACCGTACCGCCTGTGAAAGGACTCAAAGAAGCAGGCTTTTTAACCAATGAACAAATTTTCAATGTCAAAAATCGGCCCGATGCTCTGGCGGTGATTGGCGCTGGCCCGATTGGCTGCGAATTGGGTCAGGCTTTTGCGCGGCTCGGCTCTGAGGTAGCGCTGCTGTCGAGCCGCGATGTGATTATGCCGAAAGAAGATCCTGAGGCAGCGGTCGTGGTGCAGCAGCGAATGCAGGATGAGGGGGTGCGCATTCTCAATCACACTCGGGCGGAAAGCGTGGCGGTGATTGATGGCAGAAAGCACATTTTTACCGGTCGTGAAACGATTGTGGTCGATGAGATTTTGATTGCAACGGGCCGTACGCCTAATGTGGAGTCTTTGAACCTGGAGGCGGCTGGTGTCGCTTATGACAAAAAAGGCATCAAGGTCGATGCCAAACTGCGCACGAGCAATAAGCGTATCTATGCTGCAGGCGATGTGATTGGCGGCTATCAATTTACGCACGTAGCCGGTTATGAGGCCGGTGTGGCGATGCAGAATGCGCTGATCTTTCCTACCAAAAAAGCGGACTACCGGGTGATTCCTTGGGCGACGTTTACGGATCCTGAGCTGGCGCGGGTTGGTCTGACGGAGAAGCAGGCGCGCGATCGCTATGGCGATGATGTGTATGTATTGCGTCAGGGATTTGACGGTGTAGATCGAGCTTTGGCTGAAGCTGCAGGCTATGGTTTTGCTAAATTTATTACTAAAAGCAATGGTGAACTCCTCGGGGCCCATATTGTCGGGCCCCATGCAGGAGAGTTGATCCATGAAGCGGTGATGGCGATGAGTCAAAACCTCAAGGTGAGTGCGCTGCAGTGCATTCATGTGTATCCGACGCTCAGTGAAATTAGCCCGAAAACGGCGCTGCAGCTCACGAAGCAAAAATACGCCAAAAACACCTTCTTACAAAATCTGCTCAAAAAGTTCTTTAATTGGCGACGTTCCATAGCCGGATAGGCAGATACGGGTGAATGCCGTCTTAATTGCTATGACTGGCGGCGGCTGTCCGACTGGCTCGGCAGTCGGCCCCTTTTGAAACGACCCATAGCTCTAACTGTTGGTTGGGGACGAGATGTGCCCGTGACCAGTTGGAAAGATCGATCAGTTTGGCGACTGCGAGCAAGGGTATCGCTGCCCTCTTCAACAGAGAGATTGCGATTGTTTAGCAAGCTGGCCGAAATCTCTGCAACCAGCTTTTTATGGCGATTTTCTCTGGCGTTGTTAGTTTCGTTGGGATCGCTGGTGAGGGCATAGTCTAGCGTCAGTAAGGCAATATCTTGTTTGAGATCTTCAGAGGTCAATGAGCCAATTAACTCACCGATTAAAGAAGATGCTTCAATGCTTTCGTTGAGCCTATCTATTTCGCTATTGAGCTTAAAGGTTTGCCATGCGATTAAGATGCCGAGCAAAGCTGCAACAAATGAAGCTCCATCGTTGAGCCATTTAGGAATTCGGCCTAACCATTTTGGGGTTTTGTCAGATGTCTGTTCATCCATATGGCGTGATTTGCTTTCAAGTCTTTTCTATAGCTTGGGTCGCTTGGCTAAGGTACAGCACGCTGGCTGAAGCCTCTACGTGACAACAGGCCAAGTGACGCGCGTGTACCCGTTGGCGTAGCCTTGCCGTCGGCGTTATGCATCCGGCACACGCTATATTCGGTATCTTTGTTTTCGGTATCTTTGTTTTCGGTATCTTTGTTAAGTATCTTTATCACACGCCAGCCCAAACGCTGCCAAGCTTTTAAGCTTTAATTTTAGCGCTGGATTGGATAGTTGCATCGATATGGCAGCAATAGCCTCATTGTTTTTCACACTGTTTGTGCAGTTGGGCTTATTTTTGAGCAATATCGCTGATGTATGGGTGCCGGTTGTCGTCGTCTGGATTATTTTCAAGCTGTTGTTACAGCGTCGTTTTCGCCGTCAATGGAGGCTACGACTGAAGCGATTAGCGATCGCAATTCTCCTTTTTTACTTGCTGTTAATAGCCACCCTTTGGGTGATTCAGCCTAGGCTGCTGTATCACCCTTCCCATGTTCTACAAACCACACCAGCCTCTTACAATCTTAAATATGAGGAGGTTTGGATCCCGGCAGATAAGGCGGCTAAGCATCTTGAACATCTTCATAGCTGGTGGATTCCCCATCCTAAAAATCGCATTGGCACACTGATTTATTTTCATGGGGCGGATCTCAATATTGGGTTTAATGTGACTCAGGCATTTTGGCTGAGGCAGTTGGGTTTTAATGTTTTGCTGGTGGAGTATCGCGGCTATGGCCTGAGTGAGGGGGGCTTTCCTTCGGAGACCTCGCTATATGAAGATGCAGAAGCAGCACTGACCTATCTCACGCAAGTACAAGAAATCGCAGCAGATGAGATTTTTTGTATGGACATTCTTTGGGGGGTGCGATCGCGATAGACCTAGCGACCAGACATCCTGATCTTGCAGGCATTATCGTCCACAATTCGTTTACCTCCATGGCAGAAATGGTCAAGCGCTACCGCTACTCGCGGTTATTACCAGTGCGGTGGATTGTCAATCAAAAATTTGAATCGCTGAGAAAAGTGAGCAGCCTGCGGGTACCGATTTTACTCATTCACGCCACGGGTGATCCGCTCATTCCAGCGGTCATGGGTCAAAATCTCTACCAAGCTGCACGTAGCCTTAAGACACTGATTTTAGTGGAATCGGATGTTCATCACAACGCAGCCGCCGAGTACAAAACGGCTGGCCATTTAGTGAAGATTCAATATTTTGCCCTGAAGGCATTGTCGGCGTCGGCAAAAGCGTAAAAAATACCCATCGCTTCTCAGTTCAGTAGCTCAGGCCGATAACGGTGAGGTATTGCGAGCATTTAGCCATGCTCTTTGGCCATGCTCTTTGGCCATGCTCTTTGGCCATGCTATTTTCCGGATGGCCTCATGCCATCTCCGTACATATCAAGGCATATTATAATGTTGCATCTGTCGAGTGGCTTAGAACAGTCTTGTCTGCTCAAGCCGCTATAGGATAATAGTCAACTCGACTCGCAAAGTCAGAATTCATCCTTACTTTGCGATATCTAGGTGCGATATCTAGGTAAGTTGGCTCCGATTTAGGAGGATTTATCAGGAGGATTTAATTTAGGATAACTGAACAACGCTAGGTATGGTTTTGCCGGGGATTGCTCATATGACGATGACACAGCATCTTTGGGAATTGTTCACATTCTTGATGATTGTAGCTGGCCCTGTATCGCTCGCTTTTGTCCTACTACAGACCTATCATTCTTCAGCGCATGTCGCATCTTTTCCCTACAGGTGGCTGTTCATCTCTACTGTTTGGAGCATCGTCCAAGTCGCTTTGGGGCTGTTATTAGGCAGTGTGCATCAGCTCTGGCTAGGCCCTGTGATCACCATAGAAGCTACGATGTTTTTGCTGGGACTGTTGCTGTGTAAAACCACAAAAGCCCCTACTGGTTCTGCTATATCACCTTCTGCCATATCGCCTTCTGCTACATCGCCATCACTGTTACAGCATAGGCAACCCCTCAAGCCTTCAGAATGGTTGATATTCATCTCGATTCTCGTCGTCGGGGCCATTCTTTTGATCAGAGTGGCGACTCAGCCGATAACCAACTACGACTCTCTCTGGTTTCATCTGCCTGCTGTTGCCCGTTGGTATCAAACAGGCAGCCTAACTTTATTGGATCCTGCTGGCTATTGGATTTTTAGCCATCCTTCTGCTAATCAATATCCCTATGATTGGCACATTCTTTCTGTGCTGTGCTTATTGCCCTTTCAAGAAGATTTTCTAGTGGCATTGCCAATGCTGCTGGCTTGGACAATGCTTGGACTGGCGGTGTACCTACTGTGCATCAGGGTTGGTGCTGCCCGGTTCTACAGCCTGGCGGCAACATCTTTAGTATTGAGCGTGCCCATGCTGCTGAACCATGTCACCACGCTGCATATTGATTTACCCCTAGCGGCTTTTTTTACGGTAGCGCTATGTTTTGCACTGACTTATAACGAAACCCGTGAGCCGTTAGATTTATCGATGTTTGGCGTTTCATTAGGGATGCTGGCTGGGATTAAAACGCCTGGAATTATTTATGGTGCTTTTTTAGTGATTATCATGATTGCTCTAGAGCTACGTTACCGGAAACACCAGCATCTTCCCAATCAATCAAAGCTGAATCCGCTCAAGACTATTGCGCCTAAGAGACAAGTTATCATTCTCTATCTTGGGCTTATTTTTTTATTGTGGCTGGGTGCTTTTTGGTATGTGCACCATGCCCTAGAGATTGCCAGCCTGACGGCAAAGTCTCAGCTTGTTGAAGAAAGCAGCGCTGGTGTGGATAGCGCTGTTGCAAAAGCTGATGCAGTAAAATCCTATTTGGTCAGATTTGATTTAGATGCGCTGTGGTCAAAGCTTTTGTATTTCCAGCGATTCACCCTTACCTATCAGTTTGATTTTTTCAATTTAAGCGATTGGAAAACCTATGTTATTCACATTGTTGCTCGGCTACAACTGCCTTTTTTAGCGCTGGTTTTACAGGTTATTTGGTTACCTATCGCTTGGCTCAAAGGCGACGATGACAACCGTAAAACTCTCTTTTGTTTAGTTTTTTTGCTGCTTTCAACTACCTTTTTGTATTGGAATACGCCCTATAGTGCTGCCGGTTCCGACGTGGGGGAGTTTTCTCCATTAGTCGGTTTTAATCTTCGGTATGGATTTCCTGTTTTGGGCATTTTAGGCATGGGTGCGGCTGTCACGGCTACGGTATTACAAATTTCACCACGGGCCGTCTTAGGGATAACTTTGCTCAGCAGCTTTTCAGGCATTATAGGCAGCATTGCCTTTGAGGCTATTAGAAAAGGAGCTTTTGTTGCTGAAAAAGCTATTTGGCCAAGTCAAATCATCAGCACATTTGGTCGTGATCCTGTAACTGCGATCGCTCAAGCTTGGCAATTGTTAACGGACAACTTGGCCGGTATGAGCGTTTATGCATTGGTTTATATGGGACTGCTTGTCCTGATATTTACGGTTGTGGGCGCTCGTCTCTATCCAAATCAAGTTGCCAGCGTGGTTGACGGTTGTGTGTTGAAACGGCGAAAGCTGTCGTCTCGTTTGTGTTTGTATTTGTTTGGCATAGGGATATGCGTTGTGTTGTTGGTGTGGGGTAGTTGGGTAATGCGCCAGAGTCGAGATGGCTTGCGAGATGAACTCTATCAGGGTATTTATCGTTACATTGAAGAGAATGTTCAGCCTGATGAGAGGATTGCCTATTTTTCTAGCAATCGCAGCTATCTTTTTTATGGCAAACATCTGAACCGACAGGTTTTAAATATTCCCTTCGATCGCGAACGGCCTAGCGATTGGTTAGCGTATCTATACCGACAAAATATCCAGTGGGTCGCTACCGGCCCTAGGGTGCCACAGAAAGAATATGAGGTTTTGGTGCAGCTCAATCGACAGCGGCAGGTTTTTATACCTGTTTTTGGTAAAGATGCGACGAAAGCACCTGTTATTTACAAGCTAATGCCGTAATTATTATGGCTGGCGGATATTATTTTAGATGCTCTATTTTGTGCTGGTTTGGACAGGCCTCATCGCCCTTTGTTTGATCGTAGGGTGCCTTGTGCTGCACTGGATGCAGGTGGAGCAACAACTGCGGCTGGGCGATCGGGCGATCGCCGCCGTTTGGCTGGGCCTATCTATTCTGGCTATTTCTCTGTTGGCTACGGCAATTTTTTTGCCGCTTTCGCCGCCGATAGGTTTGGCTGTAGCTGCTGTGTGGCTATTGTTCGCGTTGAGCTTTGGGGCGGTACGCGCTGAGTTGAGAGATGGGTGGGCTCGCCTATCGGTGGCCCTACGAGTTTGGCTGATGGGCTATGGACTATGGGCGGGGATAATCGCGGTTTTTGCCAGCCAGAAAGTTACTTGGATAGATACGGGGCTGTATCACTATGGCCTGATTCGTTGGCTGAGTGAATATGGGGTGACCCCTGGGCTGGCGCTGCTGAATGGACAGTTTGGCTTTATGTCTGCTTGGTTTGCGATTGCCGCGCCATTTAATCCGCCTGGACTAGAAGGCCGTGCCAGCGCTGTGATGAATGGGTTTATTTTACTGGTGGCGATTGGGCAAATGGCCATTGTGCTAGGGCGTATCCTTCGCCAGCGGGCTCTTTTGAGCGACTGGCTGTTGCTGCTGTTGTCGTTGACGGTGTGCCTGCTGGTGACCCAAACCCATCTGCTGTCAGTGATTACAGTATCGGCCTCACCCGATATTGTGATCGCGCTATTGACCGTCATGGTGGCATGGTCGATTTTAATCGTGGCCGAACCGACGGTAGATTCTGCTAAAGGCTTTTATCAGCAGAGCCAGCCATCCAATGTCGAGCCATCCAATGTCGAACCATCCAATGTCCCTGTTGAGGGATCTCATTCATCGACTATGGGTGATGCTATTGGCCCAGCGCTGCTGCCGCTCGTGCTATCTGTAGCAGCCGTTTCAATGAAACTCACGGCTCTACCGCTGCTGGTCGTAGCTGGTGCGTTTTATTTTTACAATCATCTCAGTTTCAAAGGGTTAGCCATTGGTAGTTTAGTGATAGGTGGTCTCCTTTTACCGTTTTTAACGTCAGAAATTGTGGTTTCAGGCTGTCCGCTATACCCTTCAACGTTCGCCTGCCTCGATCTGCCATGGTCGCCGCCTGCTGCTCAAATGCAATCTCTTTTGGCTGCTTCCCGTGGTGGCACGGCTTGGTTTGGTCAGCCACCACCGGATGTAAATCCATATCTATGGCTATTTCAGCAGTGGTTTGCCTTTAATCAGTCGAGCAAGCTGATTGTGCTTTTGCTTGTTCTTTCAGGGGCGATGGCAGTCGGTTTGTTGAGGCGATCGCCCCAGATATTTGAGCGATCGCGGCGTATGGCGATGGTTTGGCTGGTAATTTTGAGTGTCATCGGTATTGGCTTTATGCTGCAAGCAGCACCACTCTTTCGCTTCGGGATGGGATACCTACTGCTGTTGCCTGCGCTCACTGGAGCAATCATACTTGAGCGTTGGCAGGGGCATCATCAGGAGCATCATCACGAGCATTTGCTGACACAGCGATTAGGCCCATTGCGCCACCGCATATGCCTCAACCCGATGCTCAAATTAGTGACTAAACCGAGGGCGGCTTCTCTCTTGACCGTTGGCCTTTTGTCGGCAATGGTTGTCTCTATCCAGGCCAGTGAAACAGGGCGCGATCGCCTATTTTTACCGCCGCCTTTGGCTATCCCAACATCGCAAGTACAGTCATTAAACGGCATTGTCTATTTCGTCGTGCAAAACGAAAGAGGAGAATGCTGGGCAGCCACACTACCCTGCGTTCAAAACCCGCGATCCGATATAAAACTACGAAACCCACAGCTAGGTATAAAAGGGGGTTTTGTTGCTCCTGGGCCTCACTAAAGCGATCGCCCCATACCGAAAATATTGTGAGAGCTAATGCTGTGAGAGCTAATGCTGTAAGAGCTAATGCTGTAAGAGCTATAGCGTCTGTCGAGGTGCTTACAACGTTTCCATGTCATCAAATTTTGTTAGTCAGTCCTTAGGCTAGGGAAACCTGTATCGATATCGTGCCTGCCAGCACACTCAGCCAGAATACTCAGCCAGAATACTCAGGCAAAGGTGTGACATATTGATCTTGCTTTTTTCATATGTTTTGCAACCTCTCTGTAATTACTTTGTCTACCGCCGGTTTGGCAGCTTACTTGGCGTTTCCTGTTGTTGCCCAAGATATCGCTTTAAAGTCTGCCGTTGAGACAGACCCAGTGCCATCGATAGCAACACCGACGGTGGCATCGGCTGGTTCTGCTGCCGACTTGCGCTTAACGCCCAGCTTTAGCGCTGATTTTAATTCCCCACGTAATGGTGACAACGGACGCAGCTTTACTCGTATTAATGGATTTATTCCGCTAATACAAACAGCCGGAAAGCGCGTCACATTCATTAGCAGCAGTGCACGTGTAGATAGTGGTGGCCATTGGGGTGGAACTTTTGCTTTGGGTCAGCGCTGGCGTCTAGACAACATGCTGTTAGGCAGCTACGCGTCTTATGACGTTCGAGATACAGGAAACAGCACATTCAACCAGCTAGGGCTGGGCATGGAGCTATTGGGTGATACTTGGGATGTGCATTTTAATAGCTATATTCCGATCGGTAACACCAGCAGTCAAATTGGTGATGCTACGGCAACTCATCAAGTTTTAAATTCTTTTTTCAGGGAAATCAGTTATTTGTTACCCAAGGAGGCTTGCAGTCGTTTGAGCAAGTATTGGGCGGCGCAGATTTAGAAGCTGGATTACGGTTAGGTCATTTTGGCGGTGTTGGTAGCCTGTGGGGCTACGGCAGAGTTTATTATCAAGGCGATGCCCTAGGAGGGGCTCTGCGCTTAGATCACCGGGTGGCCAACAGTTTGAGGCTGGGCCTAGGTGTCCAGAGTGATGGTATTTTTGGCACTCAGGTGGCTTTTTCAATTGGGACTGGGTTTGGCGGGGGCTCTCAACGCTCTGGTAAGCTCAATCGCGACGCTGGTCAATCATCGGGCCAATCATCTGGTCAATCATCTGGTCAATCATCTGGTCAATCATCGGGCCAATCATCGGGCCAATCGCCTTTATGGGCAAGGGCAGCAGAGGACTTAACTCGCAATAGTAGTGTTGTTGTGCGCAGTGAAGTGCGTGGGATGCCCAGCGAAACAGTGATCGCGACTGATCCAGATACTGGTCAAGCCTACACTTTTCGCCATGTGACACCTAATGCGACTAATCCTAATCAGGGCAATGGTGCTGTCAGTAGTCCGTTTACGACATTAGGGGCGGGTACTACAGATGCTAATAATACGGCGCTGAGAAACGTGAGTTCCAGCGAAGTGGTGTATGTTCAAGCAGGCGATAGCCGAACAAACAATTTAGAGCCTTTTACCATTCCAGCCGGGGTGCAGGTTTATGGCGATATAGGAACAACAACAACATTGCCCACTCAGTTTGGTCTGGTGACGCTGCCGAGTATGGGTACAGGGGCTCGTCCATTGGTTGCGGCTGCAGGTGTCAACGGTATTACGCTGGCCGGGGGCAATAACAGTGTTTCTGGTTTTGAAATTGCGGGTGCTGCTAATGGGGTGAATCTTGTCAATGGGATGGGGGATGTGGTGATTCGCAACAATTTGATCACCAATGCTACCAATCGCGCTATCTCTTTGACCCAAAATTCAGGGCAAGCAAAGGTGACTATTGCCAACAATATTGTTGATACTGCTACTAATGACGGTATGAGGTTTGAGCTAACGGGAACGGCTGATTTGACCTTAGCTATCAGTGAGAACCAGATTAGCAATATTCTCAGGAGTGATGGTGATGGCATTGATTTGGAGGCTAATGATATGTCTCAAGTGACCGTGAGTGTGACGAACAATCAAATTGATCGAGCAGGCAACTCAGCAATAGAGTTGGAAACTTGCGGTAATACAACCGCTATGTCTTGTCATGCGATATTTGCTGGCACTGTGTCGGGAAATACGGTCAGTCGTTCGGGGGGAGATGGTATTTTATTTTTCCATAACAGTGACCAAGCCGGACAACTCACAATTTCACACAATCGGGTGCAGCAAAGTGGTGTCACCCAAACCGGCATTACACGTAATCCGGTTAGTCCACTGCCGGTCATGGGTAATGGTGGCTTTGGCATTGTGGTGGCTACTTTTGCCGATGGCGATTTAGCCTTGGCGATTGAGAACAATACTGTGATTGATAGCCAAGATGAGAAAATTGCGGTGGTTAACAACTTAGTGACAAATACGGCTTCTGCTTTGACACCGGCTGCGCCGACGGTGAATGCGGTCATTCAAGGGAATGACGCTGCAGGGGCGGGTGTTGGTGCGATCGCTGGCAACGATGTCTCTCTTTTAGCGGTTCTGCAGCGCCCCCAGCACCGACAAACACACCATCAATGTGTTTAAAGCTACAAAATAATACTGCCCCAAATGGTTATTACGTGTTGAATGGAATTACGGCTACGTCTGTTGCAGCACCAGCATTATCAACAACGATCGTACCAGCAGGCACCTTTGGGTATGATACTTTTGCCAATAATGTTGGTGCTATTGTTGTCAGCGGCAGGGCGACTTTTCCAACAGCGCCTTTGAATGCGCTTGGGCCTACCACAATTACCAGCGCTGGCAGTACAGATAGTAGCTGTGTGCTGCCTTAAGCTAGGGCTGAATGAATATTTTGGGGTTGAATATTTTTGGAGCCTGAATGTTATTTTTGAGTGCTATTTTTTGAGTGCTATTTTTTGGAACGTATTCAGACATATCTGTATACAAGGGTAGATCTGTATACAAGGGTAGATGTGCCTGCCAAAAAGACCTCTGGTCAACCAGGCACCTGTTAAGAACAAGACAATAAAGACGTGCTGTCAAATTTGTGTCCGTGAAAACAGACGTCCGTTAACACGTTCACCTGCTTCTTTGTGCATTTTCACAGTTTAGCGTTAGTATTTTCATGACTGTGAAACCAGGGCATCTGTCACTAACTGCGTCTATCATTTTTATTTTGTTCGTATAATACATTCCGGCATTCGTTCTTCAATGAGTGCTTATCTTTAAGGCGCTATATTTGCTAGCTAAATTTGCTATGTTTTAGTGCACGATATTTTGAGCACCGGATTCTAGTGCTTCGTTTTCCTGTCAGTGAGGACATAGGTTCTTTGGGAAAACTATTGGAGGCTGGAAATTGACAATTATTTATGCAGCTTTGTGCTATGCCAAGCCGTTATCATGATTTCAGTCCAATTGCCAATGAAACGACCAGTGAAGCTCACTTTGAAGCCACTGTTTTGGAGTCGATGGGTACGATTAAGCTCACCAAATCATTTACGGTGGTGGAAGCCGTTTCTTTTAAGCGAATCTGTCAGCAGGCGTTTGCTAGGCACCCTGGGCTTAAGGAAATTGTTTTAGACTTTGCTGAAACGACTTTTATTGACAGCAGCGGGATTGGCGCCTTGGTCATTGGCCACAAGCTCTGTCAGTCAAAAAATGCCAAGCTGCGTTTGATCAACGTGCCTGCTCAGGTGATGATGGCACTGTCTTTGACTGAGCTAGACAAGATTTTTCACATTGAGCCGACTCCAGCGGTCGGGTTTGTCCCGGATGTAGACCCTACGCCGGCAAGTCTTAAAACGGCTTTGAAAAAGTTGCCTGAGACCCATCCATCGGTTCGCTCTAAGGCAAAGCGAGCGATGGATATTATCGGGGCATTAGTGGGCTTGGGTTTGACGGCGATCTTGTTTGTGGTAGTTGCGATCGCTATCAAACGTGAAGATGGCGGCCCCATATTTTTTGCCCAAACCCGCTGCTCTTGGATGGGTAAGCGCTTTAGAATTTGGAAATTCCGCTCTATGGTGATAGATGCTGAAGCCCGCAAGCGTGAGGTGGCCAATAAAATCCAAGGGCCTTTGTTCAAAAATGATCAAGATCCGCGCATTACTAAAATTGGTCGCTTTTTACGGCGTACCAGCTTAGATGAGTTTCCTCAGTTTTGGAATGTGCTCAAAGGGGATATGAGCCTGGTGGGTACTCGCCCGCCCACGCCGGATGAAATTGAGCAGTACGAAGTGTCTCAGTGGCAGCGTTTGAATGTGAAGCCAGGAATGACCGGTGAATGGCAGGTCAATGGCCGTTCTACCGTCACGACTTTTGAAGAAGTCATTCAGCTAGATTTGCAATATCAGCGTAAGTGGAGTCTGCTGTACGACGTGCAGCTTATTATCAGGACGGTACTGGTGCTTTTTAGCAAAAAATCTGGGGCGATGTAAGCCTCACTGCGGCGTTTATCCTACACAATGGATAAGCAAACCGTAAAGCCCTATCTAAAAATAGGCAACTCTCACTGGCGAATGCTCGCAAATACCTTACTGGCTGATATCCTAGCTGTGTTGCTAGGTCTAGGCAGCTTTACTTTTTATCTGGCGGCCTTCTTTTACCCAGAAGTGCACCGTCCATTAGATTTTGCATGGAGTGGCTTGGGCTTGGTTTATGCCCTTGTGCTGTGGTTTGGCGCGGGGCAAATGACGCTGTTGGTCTTGCTAGGACAGATGGCAGCGGTCATGCTGATTGGTGCATTGGCTTGGCAAACGCTGACTATCCGCCGAGAAAAAACGCCTGTCTACCAGCAAACGCCGGTGGTGATTACCCCAGAAGTGGTGAGTGATTGGGCCAAAAATCAGATCAATCAACTGCGGATTGCCCCTACTGAACCGGTGCCGCTGCGTTTGGAAAAGCGAGCTTTGGATGAGCGTATTGATCCTCGGCGACGCCCGGTGTATGACTATGAGTTTGTCGAAGATGGCATTTTGGCAGATATGCCCGATGAACCTGTCTCAGAAGATGCGATCGCCCAACTAGACGAAAACTTGCCCAGCTTTGCCGAGGCCAAAGTGATCTCCATAGAAAGCCCTAACATCACAGCAGAGCAGCCCTCAGCAACAGCTACAGATGAATCTTTCTCAGATACTAAATCAGATACTAAATCAGATACCAAAGACGCTGACACGGCTCAAGCAGGGCAGCGCGAAACAGAGCTTTCGAAAGCAAATCAACCCGAGTCTGACAATAGGTCTATCCTTATCGAACCAGCCGCTAATAAACCAGCCGCTGATAAACCAGCCGCCGATGACAGCAACCGAGCAGCCGTAACCCCTGTAGCCGCTAACGAAACCGCCAACGAAACCGCCAACGAAACCGCTAACGAAGCCGCTAACGAAGCCGCTAACGAAGCCGCTAACGAAGCTGCCAACGAAAGTGACTGGAATGATGATTGGGACATAGATGCGCCGATGACAGATGATCCCCCCGCAGAGCGATCGGCAGCTCCGCCCAAAAATCAGAAAAAACCTAGCCTATTGGCAGCACCGTTCATTATCATCAGTTGGGCTACAGACCTCATCACCGCATTAACTCGACCCAAGCCTGCTAAGCCTGTGATTGATATTCCCCGGCGACAGCCGCCGATTGATTCTGCGCAGTCGGTTTCATTTTCTTCAGATTCCTCAGATTCCTCAGATTCCTCTGAGCCCACTGCTCCAAACTCTGTTCCCTTTGGGGCTACTACAGCGCCTGCCGAAGCCGCCCTTGCCGATCCACCCAGACCCAACCTCAACTCCACCCTCAACTCCAACCTCAAAGAAGAAAGCAACTGGGACGATTGACTTGAAGCGAATCGAACTTCAAGGCAAAATGACCTCAGCCCTCTGATTCATCTCTATTCCATCTCTATAATTCGCCTTTTAACCCAACCGCCCAAGTGACCATTGTGAGTGATTCTAAAAGCTACAAAGAAACCGTGCTACTGCCTCAAACCGACTTTAGTATGCGAGCTAACGCCGTTAAGCGTGAGCCGGAACTACAGGCTTACTGGCGCGAGCAAAACCTCTATGAAAAAATTGCTCAGCAGAATCCTGGCGAGCCCTTCATCCTGCACGATGGGCCACCCTATGCCAATGGCGATTTGCACATGGGCCATGCGCTCAATAAAATTCTTAAAGACATTGTCAACAAGTATCAAAGCCTGCAGGGGCGCAAGGTGCGCTACGTGCCCGGCTGGGACTGCCATGGGTTGCCGATTGAGCTGAAGGTGCTGCAAAAGCTTAAGTCTTCGGTGCGGCGAGAGCTGACGCCATTGTCCTTACGGCAAAAAGCCAAAGCATTTGCCCTAGAAACCATCGAAAAGCAGAGCGCAGGCTTCCAACGCTATGGCGTGTGGGGAGATTGGGAAAATCCTTACATGACGCTGCAGCCAGAGTATGAGGCGGCGCAACTCGGGGTGTTTGGCAAATGGTAGAAAACGGCCACATCTATAGAGGGCTCCGCTCTGTTCACTGGAGCCCTTCATCGCAAACGGCGCTGGCCGAAGCGGAGCTGGAGTACCCTGAAGATCATATTTCTCCGAGTATCTATATTGCTTTTCCAATGGTGGGGGCATCTGAGGCTGCAAAAGCGACGCTAGCACCTTATTTAGAAAGCTTGGGTGTGGCTATTTGGACAACAACACCTTGGACGATTCCGGCGAATGTGGCCGTGGCGGTGAATCCGGCACTGACCTATGGGGTGGTAGAGAGTGCTTCGAGCGAGCCATTTAAGTATTTGATTGTGGCCAAAGAGCTAGCTGGAAGGCTATCGGAGAAATTTGGCCAGGGCTTAAGCTTGGTCGCTCAGATCCCTGGTGAGGCGCTAGTCGGCTCAACTTACCGCCATCCTTTAGCTGAAAAAGATGGTGCTTTTGATCGCATTAGTCCGATTGTGGTTGGCGGCGACTATGTCACTACCGAATCAGGGACAGGACTGGTTCATACCGCACCGGGCCACGGTCAAGAAGACTTTTTGGTAGGTAAAAGAGAGAATTTACCCATTCTATGTCCGGTGGATGAGCGGGGTAACTTTACTGCTGAAGCCGGTGCTTTTGAAGGGCTAAATGTGCTGAAAACAGCTAACGACACCATCATTGAAGCGCTCACAGAAGAGAAAGTACTGTTAAAACACGAACCCTATGCCCACAAGTATCCTTACGATTGGCGGACGAAAAAGCCAGTCATTTACCGGGCAACAGAGCAGTGGTTTGCTTCTGTAAAAGGCTTTGTCGATGAAGCACTAGAGGCGATTGATCAGGTGAGATGGATCCCAGCGCAAGGGCAAAACCGAATTACGGCGATGGTCTCGGAGCGCTCGGACTGGTGCATTTCGCGGCAGCGGAGTTGGGGGGTGCCGATTCCTGCATTTTATGATGAGGTGACTGGTGAGCCGTTGATGACCCCAGAAACGATTGCTCATGTGCAGGCGATTGTCGCTGAAAAGGGCTCGGATGCTTGGTGGGAGATGAGTGTGGAAGCGTTGTTGCCTGAGCCCTATCGCCATGATGGTAAGACCTATGTAAAAGGCACAGACACTATGGATGTATGGTTTGATTCAGGCTCTTCTTGGGCGGCTGTCGTACAGCAGCGTGAAGGGCTCACATATCCGGCGGAGATTTATTTAGAAGGTTCTGATCAGCACCGAGGTTGGTTTCAGTCTAGCCTGCTGACCAGTGTGGCAACGAATGGCTGTGCGCCCTACCGGCAGGTGCTGACTCATGGCTATGTGCTGGATGAGAATGGGCGCAAAATGAGTAAGTCGCTGGGTAATGGGGTCGATCCGAAGGTGATTATTGAGGGCGGTAGCAACCAAAAGCAGGAACCGCCTTACGGCGCAGATGTGCTGCGGCTGTGGGTGTCTTCGGTGGACTACTCGGGCGATATGCGACTAGGGATGCGCAATGTTAAACAAATGTCGGATGTGTATCGCAAAATTCGCAATACGGCGCGGTTTTTGTTAGGTAATTTGTATGATTTTGATCCGACGAAAGACGGGGTGGCCTATGCGGCGCTGCCTGAATTAGATCGCTATATGTTGCACCGGATGACGGAAGTATTCACTGATGTGAAGACAGCGTTTGAGTCGTATCAGTTCTTTCAGTTTTTCCAGACGGTGCAAAATTTTTGTGTGGTGGATTTGTCGAATTTTTATTTGGATATTGCAAAAGATCGCCTGTATATTAGCGCTGCAGATTCTGTGCGGCGACGCAGTTGTCAGACGGTATTAGCGGTGGCGATTGAGAGTTTGGCGAAGGCAATAGCGCCTGTGCTCTCCCATATGGCTGAAGATATTTGGCAGTTTTTGCCCTATGAAACGCCGAGCGCATCTGTGTTTGAATCGGGCTGGGTAAAGCTAGACGATCAGTGGCAACAGCCGGAACTCACGGAGGTATGGACTCAATTGCGTACCGTTCGCGATGAGGTCAATACGGTATTAGAACAAGCGCGTTCTGATAAAGCGATTGGTTCTTCTTTGCAGGCGAAGCTTAAGCTGTTTGTTGCAGATGCTGATTTGCGGGCAAAGTTGGCGACGATGAACCCGACGGAAGGTGTGGCAACCGGTTTAGATCAAGTCGATGAGCTGCGTTATTTGTTTTTAGTTTCTCAGGTAGAGCTTGTCGATAGTGTGGATGATTTGGCAGGGGCGAAGTATAGCGGTGGTACGGAAGGGCTGATGATTGCTGTGGTAGATGCTGACGGGCAGAAGTGCGATCGCTGCTGGAATTACGCTACATCTGTAGGTGAATCGGCTGCCGATCCGCTGATTTGTGATCGCTGTGTGGCTGCGCTTCAGGGCAAATTCTAAACACCTGTTGTGACAATAGCCTTTGGGTTAGTCGTTGCATCGGCTGATTGCGGCAAGAAGGCAGTTAGGTTGGCTATGGGTGCTGCATGTCATCGTGGTTGGGCATTTGCATATCGTGCTGCTCGCCATGGGTCATGAGCCCCATGCTAGAGGGGCTAGCTGTCATTACCCCCATCGAAATGAGACCGCCAGCCAATACCCCCACTAGAGACAATCCCAGCGGAAAAGACGCCCATCGAAATCACGCCGATAGAAACAATGCCATGGGAAATGATGCCAATAGAAAAAATGCCATGGGCGGTTACGCCGACCGCTACGACCCCGTGGGCCCCAATGCCTACGGAGAGAATTTTCTTTTTGCGCAGAGAATCTGTCATAAACCCAGGTCAAAGTATAGCCTTAGAATCCTAAGCGATGGACTGACATTAGGCAAAAGACGGACTGTCTTCTGGGTTAACTTTTGAGTTCGTTTCTGGGCTCAGAGGGCTGACTAAATCGATCGCTAAAGGACGGGCTAAACTTGGGTATAGAACATTGGCTAGGTGTGGGTTTTGTCAGGTAAAGTAGGCCAGCTTGGAACGCGTGATGCTTACGAGCTGGCGATAGACGATTGATTTTTTCAATCATTGCCTGCTTAATGGCAGATTCTCTGATGATGGATTCTCTAATGGCAAATTCTTGATTAGCGGCATCGGCGGGCGCACTGCTAATCTTTTGGGTCGCAGAAATGTTGACAACCAAACAAGTCCCGGAGAGATTAGCCATTTCTAAGTCGGCCTCGCTCACTTCTGTTTCAAACAAATCTGCATAGCTCAAGTTAGATTCTCGTAGGCTAGCGCCGGTGAGTCGAGCCTGCTTCAAGTTGGCATAGAGCAAGTTTGCTTTGTCCATATATGCGCCGTGTAGGTCAGCGCCAGTGAGGTTAGCTCGACTGAGATCTGCGCCAATGAGGCAGGCACGGCTAAGATTTGCCCCGCTCAAGTTAGTGCCGCTGAGATTTGCTTCAAACAAATAGTTTTGACTCAAGTTGGCACCACTGAGATCAGGCATCATCTGGGGATGTTCTAGCCGCCATTGATTCCACCGATCTACACTATCTTCAATTAAATTTAAATAGTCCATGGTAGATTTGGCTTGATATCGTTGGGTTGTTACAGCACAACAACAGATGCCCCAATTCCTATCATGTCCTAAGAATATGAGCATCTCATGTGGCTGACGTGCTATTTTTTATACCTTGCTTCTATCATGTCGATGGGCTAGACAAATTAGGTATCACCTGAGGGGGTACTTTTGGTGCTTTTTGTACCCGCTTCTGAAAATACTCAGGGACGCTGGCAGTTCTGGATTGATCGGGGGGGCA
Source organism: Phormidesmis sp. RL_2_1 (assembly GCA_012033015.1). Classification (GTDB taxonomy): domain Bacteria; phylum Cyanobacteriota; class Cyanobacteriia; order Phormidesmidales; family Phormidesmidaceae; genus Phormidesmis. The sequence goes on along the minus strand of JAAUPS010000021.1, from coordinate 16,137 downwards.
CATTTACCGATATTGTGGCCCAGCGTCCGGATGGCTCCGTGGTGGTGCACAAGCTGCTGTCGGAAAATCCTGAACGCTATGAGGATGCGCCTATTCAAGGCATTCGTGAGCTGATGGCAGTCGCTGCAGGGGAGCGGATTCCGGCGGCGCAAATTGCGGTGGTAAAAATGGGTACGACGGTGGCGACAAATGCGCTACTAGAGCGCAAGGGCGATCGCACCCTTTTGATCACCACCAAGGGCTTTCGCGATGGTCTACGGATTGGCTACCAACACCGACCTGACATTTTTGCCAGACACATTGTGCTGCCCGATATGCTGTACGAGCAAGTTGTGGAGGTATCTGAGCGAGTGAGCGCAGATGGTGAGGTGCTGCAATCGCTTACCCCTGCTCGCCAAGCACAACTGCTCGTTGATTTACAAACGGCTTATGACAGCGGCCTCAGAGCCTGTGCCATCGCGTTTATTCACGGCTACCGCTACCCTACCCATGAACGCCAAGTCGCGGCCTTAGCCCAACAGGTTGGCTTTACGCAAATATCGGTTTCTCACCAAGTAAGCCCGCTGATTAAATGGGTGAGCCGGGGTGATACCACGGTTGTCGATGCCTATTTATCTCCCTTGTTACGCCGCTATGTGAATCGCATTGAGCAGGCGTTAAGCGGCGGCAATGGCTCGCATGAGGTGCAGCCGCAGCTTTTGTTTATGCAGTCTAATGGGGGCTTGACACCTGCTCAATTTTTTCAGGGAAAAGACAGTATTCTCTCTGGCCCTGCAGGGGGCATTGTTGGCGCGGTGCAAACCAGCCGAATGGCAGGCTTTAACAAAATTATTACCTTTGATATGGGGGGGACTTCAACCGATGTAGCGCACTTTAATGGGGAAAGAGCTCCGCTTGAAACAGTGCCCGGAACCGTGTCTGGATCTGCGCCCGAGAGAGCAGCACCCAGAATAGCAGCAACCAGGATAGACGCAACCAGAATAGACGCAACCAGAATAGACTATGAGCGTGTTTTTGAAACAGAAGTAGCGGGGGTGCGAATGCGCGCGCCGATGATGGCCATTCATACGGTTGCAGCGGGCGGTGGCTCGATTTTACGTTTTGATGGCGATCGCTATAGCGTTGGCCCTGACTCTGCTGGTGCTGATCCCGGCCCAGCCTGCTACCGTAAGGGCGGGCCGCTGACGGTAACCGACTGCAATGTGATGGTAGGGAAACTTCAGCCTCAATTTTTTCCCCAGGTCTTTGGCCCGAGTGGCAATCAGCCGTTAGATGATGGTGTCGTGCAGGCTCAGTTTGAGGGGATCAGCCGAGATGTTGTTACCGCTACGGGCAGACAACAGCGGCCTGAGCAAATCGCTGAGGGTTTTTTGGCTATTGCTGTAGACAACATGGCCAACGCTATTAAAAAGATCTCTGTGCAGCGTGGTTACGATGTCAGCGACTACACCTTGTGCTGTTTTGGTGCAGCAGGCGGCCAACATGCCTGTCGCTTGGCAGAAAGCTTAGGCATGAAGAGTATTTTGATTCATCCCTATGCGGGGGTGCTTTCGGCTTATGGTATGGGCCTAGCGGATCGGCGGGTGCTAAAGGAAAAGTCGATAGAGATGACCCTGTTAGAAGGGACTTCTGCAGAAGCTGCGATCGCACCGATAAAAGCGCAGCTTGAAACCCTGGCCCACACGGCAACAGAGGCTTTACGCGCCCAAGGCTACCAGGATATCGACACTCTCGATGTGCACTGTCAGCTTCACCTGCGCTATGCAGGGGCAGACTCGACGCTGGCGGTAGATCTTGCTCCACCAGCGGCCATGCGACAACAGTTTGAACAACGCTACCGGCAGCAATACGGGATCACGCTACCGGGCAAGGGATTGGTGGTGGCGACGATAACCGCCGAAGCCATTGGTAAAACTCAAGCGTTATCGCAGCAAGCGTTAGCAGCAGGGGTAAGGCTAGAAGAGGCAAGGCTAGAAGAGGCAAGGCTAGAAGAGGCAAGGCTAGAAGAGGCAAGATTACCCATTGAGCATGTCCCTGCTGCAGATGGCCTTGGGGCAGTGAAAACAGTTTCTGTGTTTTCAGCCGGACAATGGCACAATACACCTGTGTTTTATCGTCACAGTTTGCTGGCAGGCCAGCGGTTGGTCGGCCCTGCGATTGTTTTAGAGCCCACTGGAACCAATGTGATAGAGCCCGGATGGGATGCTGTAGTGAGTGATAGCGGCGATTTAATGTTGACGCAGCAACACCTTGAAACACAAGATCGTGACGCACAAGATCGTGACGCACCAGATCGTGACGCACCAGATCGTGCAGCGCAGCAAAGCATGGTTGGTTCATCGCCTGATCCCGTCAGGTTAGAGATTTTTAATAATCTGTTTCAGGCGATCGCAGAGCAAATGGGTTTCACCCTACAAAACACCAGCTCATCGGTAAATATCAAAGAGCGTCTAGATTTTTCCTGTGCTATTTTCGATGCCCAAGGGCAGCTTGTCGCCAATGCACCCCACATTCCTGTTCATTTAGGCTCCATGGGCGAAAGCGTACAGGCGCTCATGGCCGACAAAATTCGGCCTTTCCAACCAGGCGATGTATTTATTTCCAACAATCCTTACAATGGCGGTACCCATCTACCAGATATCACGGCGATTACGCCTGTGTTTATTAAGGTCAGAGGCACAGAGAAGACTGATGAGAAACCCTTGTTTTTTGTCGCTTCTCGCGGACACCACGCCGACATTGGTGGGATTACACCAGGCTCTATGCCTGGTCGCAGCACCGATCTCACTCAGGAAGGGGTCTTACTGGATAATTTTCTGTTGGTAGCAGGCAGTACAGTCACAGCACCAACCTTCCAAGAGACAGAATTACGTCATCTACTGGCAGATAGCCCTTATCCGGCCCGTAATCCGGCCCAAAATATTGCAGATCTTCAAGCTCAAATCGCGGCCAATAATAAAGGCACTCAAGAACTTCAGCGCATGGTTGAGCAGTTTGGCCTTGGCACCGTTCAAGCTTATATGCAGCATGTGCAAGATAATGCTGAGCAGGCTGTTCGCCGTGCGATCGCACAGCTTTGCCAGCGGCACAGCCAGCCAACCTACTGTCATGTACCCATGGACTGCGGCGCTGAAATCACAGTCTCTATCACTCTAAATCCGACTGATAGCAGCGCTGTGATCGATTTTGCCGGGACATCGGCCCAACAGCCCAACAACTTCAATGCTCCTCTTGCCGTGTGCAAAGCTGCTGTTCTATATGTTTTTCGGACGCTTGTAGAGAGCGCTATGCCGCTGAACGCCGGGTGCCTCAAACCTTTAGAGATTCGCGTGCCCGCTGGTTCTATGCTTAACCCACGCTATCCGGCGGCGGTCGTAGCGGGCAATGTAGAGACTTCTCAGGCGATCACCGATGCACTGTATGGTGCTTTGGGCGTGCTAGCCGCTTCCCAAGGCACGATGAACAATGTCACCTTTGGCAACGGTCAGTATCAGTACTACGAGACTATTTGCGGTGGCTCAGGGGCAGGCCCTGACTTTCACGGAACAGATGCTGTACAAACCCATATGACCAATTCTCGATTAACTGACCCAGAAATTTTAGAACTGCGGTTTCCAGTGTTGGTTAAAGAATTTTCGATTCGCGCGCACAGTGGGGGTGCGGGCCAGTATCGAGGGGGCAATGGCGTTGTGAGACATTTGCTCTTTCGGCAGGCGATGACGGCTAATTTGCTTTCAAATCGTCGTCTCACTGAGCCTTTTGGGTTGGCAGGGGGCAAAGCTGGTGCGTGCGGTCGCGCTTTACTGAGGCGAAAGGATGGCACTTCGCAAGTGCTCGCTTCTACCGCTACGGTTGAAATGCAGCCCGAAGATGCCATTGTGATTGAAACACCGGGCGGTGGGGGATATGGTTTGCCATCCCAATAGCTCTTCTCTATAGCCCTGTGCTTATATGGCTCTGTGCCTATATAGCTCTGTATTTATCGCTTATATTTGTGCCTGACTTATGCCATGTTTTTGAGGTTTCCGGTCGGGATTCATCTTCACACAAGCTTGCTAAAATTGCCCTACATCAACAAGTCATCGATGGGGGCGATCGCGCAGCCTTTTCTGCCACTAGATGTATTTGCTATGGTGAATCAGTAATCTCACTGATTGCATGACAGTAGTTTTCGGATGCATAACGCCGACGGCGAGGCTACGCTAACGGGGAACCGCGAGTCACTTGGCCTGTTGTTCTGTAAAGGTTTCACCGAAATATCTGTAGTCTAGCCAAGTGAGAAACGCTACATGTAGCAAAGTAAGGATGCATTCTTACTTTGTCTTGGTGAGTGAGTTGCTGCTAGTCAAGGCTTTCAGCGTTGGCGTAGCCTCTCCGAGGAGAATTGCTATTGTCCTAACTCACTCGACAGAAGCTATAGAGGGCAAGGGGCTTAAGGGTGCATGGTATTTTGTACGGTTAATATTGGCGCAGAACCTGCGAGCTTGATAGCGGCCTATGAACTGGTTAAGCATGATCAATCTGTGATTGTTTTAACGCCAGATGCTCAGGTGGGGGGCTATGCTCGCACTGAAACCTATCGCGCCTACCCTCTAGACATAGCCGCTCAGCCTTTTAGGGCTGAATCGGCAGATATCAAAGCGCTGTGTCAAGAAATTTTGGATGCTTCTTGGGTGCCGGGTGCTGGCGATCGCATGATTTCTGCCACTATGCGATCGCGCATTTACTACCGCTATCGCCTTTTCGACTATCCCCTTTCCCTCACCAATGCCCTCAAACACCTCGGCCCTATTGACACTGTTCTCACGGCCCTGAGCTACTTCCATGCCCAGTCCCAGTTCCAAACAGGCCATGCTAGAGGCAATTCAAATGCTGAGGCCAATACTCTCGAAGACTGGCTAACCATGAGATTTGGCCGTCACCTATATCGCATTTTTTTTGACCCATACCTTAAAAAAACATGGGGTATTTCGGGCCATGAACTCCATGCAGAATGGGCAACTCACAAAATAGAAGGACTCTCCCTGTTCACAGCCGTAGCCAGTGCCCTTGTCGGCAGCAGCAATGTGCCGATCCTACAACAGCGCTCTTGTGACTACCCTAAGTTAGGCCCCAGTATGCTGTGGGGTAAGTGCCAAAAACTCATTGAGCAAGCCAAGTCTTCGGTCAAGACTAATGCCCAAGTGGTTAGGGTTGAACATACGGGGCATCGAATAGCGCGAGTCGTGATTCAACAAGACGACAAAACGATAGCCATCAACGCAGATGACTTTATCGTGGGTTTGCCAGTTGCAGCGTTTGTCAAAAGCTTAAATCCGCCTGCACCACCCGCTATTCGCAAAATTGCAGAGAGCTTGAAGCATCGCGCTCGCATAGTTGTTCCAGTGATCGTTAAGGTGCAATCTGAAGGTCTAAAATCTTGGGGATTAGAGTCTTGGGGTCTAGAAGCTTGGCCAGATCGTTGCATACATGTTCCTAGCTCTGAGTTCCAGGTCAGTCGCATTCACCATTATCAAAACTGGCGTGTAGCTACAGCAGAGAATAAGAGCCAAATTTGTCTTGGCATGGAGTACCTTTGCAATGAAGGTGATGCAATCTGGTGTATGGACAAGGCTACACTGATGCGCATGGCTCAGCAAGAGTTAGCCGATATGAGGTTAGTCACAGATGCTGGCCTCGTCTCTCAATCGGCAGACGACTGTCCAATCATCTGGCAAGCTAATGCCTACCCCATTTATGACACGGCCTATGTCAGGCATTTATCCATCCTGCAAGACTATCTCAAAGGCTTTGAAAATTTACAGATGGTAGGCCGACATGGTTTGCATCGTGATATGTCGATCGAAGGCGCTATGCGTAGCGGACTTACAGCCGCTGACCATATTTTGAATCAGCGGTGTATTAACGTTGAAAGGCGTGTAGAAGAGAAAAATTCTGTCCTTCAGCTCTCTTTCTAGGCTAAGGCTGGGCTAAGGCTGGGGGGGGCTATTTGATCGGTCAGCCATGACTGGCGGACTGGGTTCTCAAAGCTGATACTTTAAAGCTGATGTGCACACACCGGGCCAGCTAGAGCAGCGCGTTATTCAAACGAGCCGCCTGGAGGCGCATCGTTCCATTGCGCGCTCCTAGGTGCGATGCTGCAATGCCGCACGTTAAGCCTCAGCTTGTCCTATGATGACAAGATGCAAAAGCTTACTTTGATTCGACCTGACGATTGGCATCTCCATCTACGCGACGGCGAGGCGCTACAGGCGGTTTTACCGCATACGGTGCGCCAGTTTGCCCGTGCTATTGTCATGCCAAATTTAAAGCCGCCAGTACGCGATTTAGCAGATGCGGCGGCTTATCGCGATCGCATTTTGGCAGCCATTCCGGCAGGCAAACAGTTTAAGCCGCTGATGACACTCTACCTAACTGATCAAACGAGCCCAGAAGATGTGCTTGCTGCTCAGGCATCTGGGTTTGTTCAGGCCGTGAAATACTATCCGGCCGGAGCGACCACCAACGCAGAGTTTGGGGTGACAGATATTCGCAACTGTGATCCGGTCTTTGAAGTCATGCAGCGACTGGAGATGCCCCTACTGCTACATGGAGAGGTGACGGATAAAGCTGTTGATATCTTTGATCGTGAGAAAGTCTTTATTGAGCAGCAGTTGATGCCCCTACGACAACGATTTCCTCAGTTGAAAGTGGTAATGGAACATATCACGACTGCAGATGCTGTGGAGTTTGTCTTAGTTCATGACCATATAGCCGCAACCATTACGCCACAGCATCTGTTATATAATCGCAATTCGCTGTTCAACAGGGGGATTCGTCCTCACTTCTATTGTTTGCCTATTTTGAAGCGTGAGAGACATCGTCAGGCACTGTTGCAGGCAGCAACATCAGGCAACCCCAAGTTCTTTTTAGGGACAGATAGTGCGCCCCACTCGCGCGATCGCAAAGAAAATGCCTGTGGCTGTGCAGGCTGCTTTTCAGCGTTACATGCCATAGAGCTGTATGCAGAAGTATTTGAAAATGCCAATGCCCTTGATAAACTCGAAGCCTTTGCCAGCTTCTATGGCCCAGATTTTTACCAGCTTCCGCGCAATACCGAGCAGATAACGTTGATTAAAACGAGCTGGCGAATTCCCGATGAGGTGCCTTTTGTTGACTCGCAGCTTGTGCCTTTGGGTGCTGGGAGTGAGCTGATGTGGCAGATGGCGTGAGCTGATGAATTGATCAAGATATGCTAGAGAGCAATGTATTTAGCAATATATTTGGCAGTGTATCTAGCAGTGTATCTAGCAGTGTATTTTAACGATCAACGAGTAGGCGTGAATTTAGAGATACTCAATCTAGGGATAGCACTAGGCATCAGCCAACGGAACGGCGAAGGAGCATTGGCTGAAGGATTGCTCACTTTTGGTCGCTGGTATCCGGTGCATTGGCTCTTAAGGTTGAGACTTTTCAGAGCATCCATACCCAGCCCCACAGTTTGCTAGCGGCGCTAACGGTGGTTTTTATTGCCGGATTGGCCCAATCGCTAAGCCAAGTTGTGGTGCTTTTTATCAATCAAGTACGGCCTGTGCGGTTTGTGCTGAGTGTATTGATTTCAGCCTGCTTTTTTGTCATTGGCTATGGCTTTTGGGTGCTCAGTACCTGGGCAATTCTCAACTTTGGCTTAGCAGGGCATCTCTCTTTTGTTGCTGTGCTGCGAACGCTGGGCTTTAGCTACGCGCCGCTCATGCTAAGTATTTTTGTGATATTTCCTTATTTTGGAGGGGCGATTTTCGTCCTGCTCTCCATTTGGACGCTGCTAGCTGTGATCGTGGGGATCGATGCCATTACCCCCCTAGGACGCTGGGCGGCATTTGAAGGGGCTGCTCTTGGTTGGATCGTACTGCAACTACTACAAAAAACAGTGGGCCAACCGATTGCTTCTTTAGGCCAGTGGATTACCAACTGGGTTGCCGGAGAAGATCTGATTACTAACCGTACTCGACTGGCTCAAGAGCTGTACTCAGGGCTAAGGCCACAGCGAGCCGATCTCGATAAATCTTTTGAGGAATCTCAAACAACAACAACATCCCAAAGATTCTCTAAAGGAAGCAAGATCAACACCATAGATGACTTTAAATGATTATATTTATTGTGAATATAGCTGAGAGACTTGCGCGAAAATAGCATCCTAGGCCGATAAGTCGGCTGGCTATCTGTAATGAATATCAGCGATGACTATCTGTGATGAGTATCAGCGATGACTATCTGTGATGAGTGTCTGTAATGAATATCCAGCGATGACTATCTGTGATGAGTATTTGTGATGAATATCTGTGAATAGACGATGGGTGAAGCTGAGCGCGGTTATTTTGTTGACGGTAGGGGCCATTGTGTTGCTCTCGCCGATCAACGCTCAATGGCTGCAGTGGTACTTGGCGTTTAACAGTAAGCTGCTGAATTTGGTTTTCGATTTGGCCCGCGTCAGTTTGATAGCTTTGCTGGTGGCAGGGTTATTATCACCATTTGAGTCGTTGGGCTGGTGGGCCGGTTGGTATGGCGATGGCATTGAAACTCATATTCCTTGTAGGCTGCCTGCACAGCTCACAGGCGTTGCCAATAGGTCATCGGTGCAGGCTCCGCGTCGCTACATTGTGTATTTAGATGGTATTTCTCAAAGCAGCGCTGACTATCCGCCTCGGGTGCAAACCTTTTTGAATAGGCTAGCTGCGGTGTTACCGGCAGATATGGTGTTTATTCAAAATGTGATGGCCTACTCTGCGCTCAATCGTCCGCTGACAGCGCAAAGACCGTTTGCATCTTTTTGGCGCTGGGTTAATCGCATTGAGGCATGGAATCCTCAAAGTCCGCTGGATATTTTTATCAATTTGCGCAATACCTTTCAGGTGGCAGTTTCGACCGATAATCGCTACGGCCCGGTGTTCAATCGGGGAACAGCGCAGGTGATTTTGAACAGTTTGCGCCAGCAGGGCTATCGCCTCGGTACGCCGATTACCCTGTTGGGCTACAGCGGTGGCGCGCAGGTGGCATTAGGGGCGGTGAGCTACCTTAAGTACGCGCTGGATGCGCCGATTGAGGTGATTTCTTTGGCGGGGGTCGTCAGTGGCAATAATGGTGTAGCAGCGATTGATCGGCTGTATCATTTAACGGGCGATCGCGATCTTTTGGCCAAAATGGGTGCTGTCATGTTTCCTAAGCGCTGGCCGCTGATTGCTTGGTCTAGCTGGAATCAGGCCAAAGCAGAAGGGCGAGTGCAGTTTATCTCCCTTGGCCCAGTGAGTCACAACGGCCCTTCTGGCCCAATTGATTCACAGGCCCAACTCCCCACTGGGCCTAGTCACCTGAGCCAAACGTTAGAGATTGTGATGGATATTTTAACAAAAGGCTAACTCGACTAACAAAGTAATAAGGATGTATTCTTACTTTGCTATATGAACGTGTTACTTGCTGCGTACGTAAATCATTTTATCTTGCCGCCGAATTTCAAATAGGTCGATTGCTTCAAACAAAGCGCTTAACTTGGCATAGCCATAGTGACGCGGATCGAAAGAGACCTGACTTGAAATATGAGCCCCCACTTTAGATAAACGCGCCCAGCCGTCGTCTTCTTTAATGCTGGTCACAGCGCTTCTCAAGAGATTGATGAGTTTGGTATCTTGCTTGAGAGTTTTACCGGGCTGTCTGGGGCCTGTAGATGATGAGCTTGCAGCCGATGAGCCTGTAGATTTTTTGGCGGCTTGAGCGCTAGCATTCTGACTGGAGGCTTTCTCTTTCTTTTGTGAGGTTTTTTTATCAGTCTTTTGTGTGCTCTTTGCGGCAGTCTTTTCTCCAAGCTCTTCTAAATATAAAAAAGTTGAACAAGCTTGAATAAAAGGAGAGGGTGTTTTCTTTTCTCCAAAGCCATAAACTGTGAGCCCGTTGGTCAATAACCTCATCACCAAAGGGGTAAAATCGCAGTCACTAGAAATAATCGCAAATGCATCTAATTTTTGGGTGTATAGCAAATCCATCGCATCGATGATCAAAGCCACATCGGTTGCGTTCTTGCCTTTGGTATAGTCAAACTGCTGCACGGGGCGAATGGCGTACTCATGCAGGCAGTCTTCCCAGGGCTTGAGCTGAGCGCTTTTCCAATTGCCGTAAGCTCTGCGCACATTCGCCACTCCATGCTTGGTAATTTCAGTCAAAACAGCTTCAATTTTGCTGCAGGTGCATTATCGGCATCGATCAGCAGGGCAATTTGCGGTTGTGATAACGACATAGTGCTTATGAGCAGAGAAGCCACTCAGCGTTGGGTCAGGGCAGATCTGGCTCTATTGTGCCCAAACTCTTTGAAACCCTCTAAAACCCTCTGCTGCGGCTCTGTCATATGGGTTTCTATGCTGCGGGTTTCTACGCTGCGGGTTTCTACGCTGCTGGTTTCTACGCTGTGCTATGGGGTCTACTTTACTGTGATGCTAATTTTCTCAGATAGCACTGGGTTATCGTGGGGGACGTGGGTGTAGTTGGCTAGTAGTAGTTGCAGCGTGTGCTCACCGGGTGGCAGGTTGAGGGTGGTCTCGCTTTGGCCGCCACCAAAGTGTTTGATATGGGCAGTTGCAGCGAGTGGCTCAGTCAGTTCAGGGAGTTCATCCAAATCAATGAGTAAATGGTGATGTCCTGTACCGGCTTTATCCGTACCGGCAGGGGCGATTCTCATCCCTGATAGGCCAAACCTCACTGTAAATTCTTCAGGGACAACTTGCCCGTCTGTGGGGGAAATAATATAGACCTTGGCCGTTTCAGGGGCATGGGAGAGTTGGCCTGCGGCTAAGACGGGTGATAGGTTACATAATTCAATCAGTATCAAAGACATCGCCAAAATAGCGAAAGGCTTTGCCCAGTGATAAATGGCTGATGAGATACGCTGTAGAACAAGCTTTAGGGAATAGTTCATGGATATAATTCTATTATAGGTAGGGGTAGTGGAATAGGTAGTGGCTGCGCCGGGTGGCTGTGAGTTCATGGCCCAATGATGGCCTCTCTACCATCTTAAATACAAACTGTTGCTCAGCCTATAGGCACATGCTAAAGACAGCATTAGTCGATATTCTCAAACTGTACAAAGTCTGTACAAAGTTATGAAAAGCACAGGAAACGGCAGCAAGCAAGAGAAATTAAAATTAATCTGCAGAATTATTTTGTAAAGGAATCGGCCTTAATATCAAATACCGATATCATCGGTATTTGAACATTCCTGTGAACTGGCTTTTTGATCTATAAGGAACTCTATAAAGAACACTGAGGAGAAGTACATCAAGATGTTTGTGAGTAAGCGATTTTGGGGTGCATTTGGCTTTGCTGTGCTCATCATGGGCATATCTCTGCCTGTACAAGCACAGGCAGAGCCTTTGAGCGATCTACCGTCTGAACAATTGTCTGGACAATTGTCTGGACAATTGTCTGAACAACCGTCTGAACAACGCTCTGAAGGCTTATCTGCGGTGGAGCTGATGCCGATTGAACCGGCGACGTCGCAGGCTGCATCTGAGTCAAGCTATCTGGCTGCAGAGCCATCTGCTGTAGAACTGGCTCAAGGTCGTCGGCGCACGTCGGGGCGTGCTGCTAATTCCAGTTTTATTGGGGTGGGGGCTGACTTTGGCTATGCCGATGATGTGTCATTTGCGGTTATCAGCAAAATTGCGATCGCAGATCAGATCGCTTTGCGCCCTTCTGTGTTGATTGGTGACGATTTTTCTGTACTTGTTCCTGTCACCTACGACTTTGTTCGATATTCTGCTGAGATCGGTGGCTTTCAACTCATTCCCTATGCCGGAGTTGGCGCTTCTTATGCGGATGATGATGATGGCGACGATTTTAATCTGTTGCTTTCAGCCGGGGCAGATATTCCGCTGTCTCGTCAGTTTACGTTCAACGCCCAGGCTAACTTAGGGGTGTTAAATGACACTGATTTTGGGGTTACGGTAGGGGTCGGTTACAACTTTGGCGCGTTCTAATCGGCATTTTCTTAGATGATGGCGGGATGCTTGCCAGATGATTACTGGCGCTCAATAAACCAGTCAATCAACTTACGGGCGATGCTGAGCTTACCGGGAACAGGCGGTAAATTGTCTTTGGTGAACCAAGCGACGTCTTCAATTTCGCTGGGCTCTGGCGTCAGGATACCGCTGGCATATTCAGCGGTGAAACCTACCATGAGAGAGTTGGGAAAAGGCCAAGGCTGAGATCCAAAGTAGCGAATGTTTTGGATCTCTATGCTGACTTCTTCACGGACTTCTCGGGTAACGGTTTCTTCTAACGATTCACCGGGTTCTACAAACCCTGCAAGTACGCTGTACATGCCATCGCGAAAGCGGGGTGCACGGGCGAGCAAAATCTCTTCCCCTTTAGAAATCAGCATAATCACAGCGGGGGCGAGTCTGGGGTATTGTCTGAGCTTGCAGTTGGGGCAGCGCTTGGCCCTTTCGGTGGGTAGCTGAATGGTGGGTGTGGCGCATTGACCGCAGTACTGATGGGTGCGATCCCAATCGACGATTTGAACAGCGCGGGCTGCGATCGCAAATAAATCCTCATTCACCTGCCCATATAGCCCCCGCAAGTGACTTAGGCCGAACGGCCCCTGTAAGCTTGCCGCTGGGCTAAGCGCAGCCGCCACACAGGGCTGACCGTTCAAATAGCCCAAAAACTGAGTTCTGACAGCCGCTATGCCAAGCGATTCTAGGGTTTTGGCTTGGGGAAAGGTCGGGCAATCCCCTGTGACCACTAAGTTTGACCCGTCGCAAATAAACCACAGAGTAGACAGTGTCATCTCCTCACCAGTGGTTGGGCCAGTGGTGAGGCCAATGGTGAGGCCAGTGGTTGACCCAGTGGTTGGGCTAGTCGCTGGAGAGAATTGGCTAGAAATCGCGAAGGGCTGTAGAAATGTCAATGTTACAGAAACGGTTTAGAAAAACAATGTGAGAGAAACAGTGAAAAAATAAGTGATTAGAAAAACAGTCTTAAGAGAAATTTTAGGGCCTCATAGTCTCAATGCTCACCAAGACACAGCAAGAATGCATCCTTACTGTGCTATACCACCTTTTCCCTTTGCTCCTTGCCCTTTTACCCTGACTCCAGCCTGGGATATTAATATTATTTTCTGCACGCAAGTCCCTTAGTGAGTTAGATGGTACTCATCGGGGGTTGTGTCTGATTCTAGCCGACCATCAACGAGGTTAATAATGCGATCGGCAACATCAAGGATGCGGTTGTCGTGGGTTACCATCAGCACGGTGCTGCCCTGTTCTTCGCAGAGCTGGCGCATGAGGGTCACCACATCTCGCCCTGAGGCTTTATCGAGGGCGGCGGTCGGCTCATCGGCCAAGATAATTTGGGGTCGGTTGACCATGGCCCTAGCGATCGCCACTCTTTGCTTTTGGCCGCCCGACAGGGCCTTTGGCTTATAGTCCACCCGATTGGCTAACCCCACCTTTGCCAGCATATCCGCTGCCTGCCGCCGCTTAGTGTCAAACTTGCCTGTCAGCTCAACAGACATTTCTACATTTTGGCTGGCTGTTAGCGACTCAAATAAATTGTGAGATTGAAAAATAAAGCCGATATTGCGGCGAATATCAATTAGCTCTTGGGTGCGCAGCCCTACTAGCTCATGGCCCAAAACCTGCAAACTCCCCGACTGCAGCGTACGCAGCGCCCCAATCAGGGTCAGTAGGGTGGTTTTTCCGGAGCCGGAAGGGCCTGTCAAAATAATAATTTGCCCTCTGGGCAGCACCAGCGAAATATCGAAAAGCACCTGTTTTTAATCTCACCTACGCCAAAGTGAAAGTTGAGATGCTCAATTTTGATTGCCAGCGGTGAATCGGTAGGAACAAAAACCGCTTCTGAATAAGGGGTAATCATGATTTATCTTGTAGGTGCATCCACTAACCGCCAAAGACTTCGGCAGGATCGGTGGCCTGCACTTTCCGAACAGCAATAGCACCAGAAACAATACACATCATAAAGGTTGCTACGAATAAATTTAGCGCCCGCTGGGTCGTCATCTGAAAAAACAGCCCGGTGGCATTGGCCGCCCCCGCATACAGCAAGTTACTGATCAAAAAACCAGGGATAAACCCCAACAGTGAGAGAAAGAGCGCCTCCTGTAGCACCACCGTCAGCAAATAGTAATTGGTATAGCCCATCGCCTTGAGCGTCGCATATTCAGCCCAGTGATCAGCGACATCGGTATAGAGGATTTGATACACCAAAATGATCCCCACCACAAAACTCATGCTGGTCAGCAGCGAAAACACAAAGCCAATACTGGTATTGTCTTGCCAATAAAGCCGCTCACGCATGACAAAGCCAGTGGGGCCATCTTTTGGCAAGACACTGACATCTTCTGGTAGGGCCGCTTGTAGGGCTGCTACCGTTTTAGCAATATCCGCTCCTGGCTCTAACTTAACAATGCCCAAATCAACCGTGGCAAAGCTGCGCGGCTCTTCCTCAGGGCCTCGATTGGCAAAATAGCGCAAAAAGTTGACATCGCTCATCACCAAATTGCCATTGCCCGCAGCAAAATCGGTGCCTAGCTCAAAGCTGCCCACAATATGCAGGGTTTGATCTGCTAGCTCAGAAACAATACCTGCTTCAGTCGGGCCAATTTCAGGGCGGGCTCGACTATCCATTAAGGCCGTATTAGGAAGTTGCAAGGCCGCAAGCTGGCGATTGATCTCTGGCATGGTGAGTACCGGATCGCCCAAACTAAAGGCTAAAGTCCGAACAGAAAAAGACTTTTTGCTCAGGGGATTTTTCCAATTGCCCTCACTCAAATAGAACGGATAGGCATCGGCTACACCGTCAAAAGCTCGGATTTGGTAGAGACGTCTGCGGGCAAAAGAGCGGGGCACAAACATATTGCTCTTTAAGCGATTGACGACAATCACTTCTCCATTCAGCTTGGTCAGTAGCTGTATTTGGGAGTCGTACAGGGCGTTCATAAAGCCTGTGAAAATAAACATCAGCATGACCGCAAATGCCACCCCTGCCAGCGATGTTGCAAAGCGTTTGCGATCGTGGGTGAGGTTCAGCCAAGCCAAAGGCACCCGCTTAAAGGGCACCAATTTCAACAAACGCTTCAACCCGTTCAACTTGTTCAACCTGTTCAACCTGTTCAACATGCTCAAAAGACCTCTGCTGGATCGGTCGATAGGGCTTTGCGAACCGAAATCATTCCTGAGACACTGCACATCAGCACCGTTAGCGTTAAGACAAAAATTGTCCTGCCGCCATCCATGGCCATGGGTAAGCCACCGGCTGTGGCTCGCCGGGTAAATTCATAGAGCCCCAAAGCGATCATCAGCCCTGGGATATAGCCCATAACGGCTAGCAGTAACGCCTCTTGCAAAACCACCTTAAACAAATAGCGATTGCGGTAGCCCATGGCTTTCATGGTGGCGTATTCGGGCAGATGATCGCGAATATCGGTGTAGAGAATTTGATAGACAATCACAATGCCTACAATAAAAGAGACCAGTACGCCTAGCCCAAAGATAAACCCAATTGAGGTCGAAGCGATCCAGTAGGTCTGATCGCGGTTGATAATGCCAGCTTTGGTGAAAACCTCCACATCGCTGGGCAATGTTTGGCGCAGCGCCTTGACGACGCGCTCAGGATTGGCACCGGGTTCGAGCTGAATCAGCCCTGTATCGATTAAATCTAGCGGGCGCGGTGAAAGATAGCGGGCGAAGTTTTGATCGCTCATGATGAGGGTGGCATCGGCAGAAAAGCCACCTCCCAGGCTGTAGTTGCCGCCAATGGTGACTTGGCGGGCATCGGCTTCGGTGATTGTGCCGACCTCACTTGGGCCAAATTCAGGTCGAGAGAGTCGATCGTAATAGACGACGTTGGGCTGCTTGAGCGTTTGCTTGGCGGCGGGCGATTGCAGCTCAGGCATGGTGAATACCGGATCGTCAATGTTATAGCCGTAGATGAAAATGGCGCGGCTGGCGTGGGGAGGCTGCGGGTTGCGCCAGAGCAAATAGCCGCTGTATAAGGGCATGGCCCGCGCTACCCCCGGCACGCCTGCTGCTTGGTACAGCCGCTCGCGAGGAAAAACGCTGGTGGTGCTAATTTCTAGGGTTTCTGGAGAAGAGA
>JAAUPS010000182.1 GCA_012033015.1 Phormidesmis sp. RL_2_1 | reverse complement strand
TACAGTCCATTGCTACAGTCCATCGCTACAGTCCATCGCTACAGTCCATCGCTATGATAGGCGATGACTCACGGCACAGCGAATGGTGGCTGCTACCGAGCGCGCCAGTGAATCGTAGTCATAGCCGCCTTCTAAGCCAAATAGGATAGGAACGTTAAATTGCATACAGACTTCGGTAAACCAGCCGTAATCTTCTGGCTGCAGAGACAGTCCTGCAAGCGGATCGGCCTGATTGGCATCGTAGCCTGCACTGACAATCATTAAATCGGCCCCAAAGTTGGCGAAAAAAGGCTGTGCTTGTTCTGCCCAAAGGCTTTGGTAGTTGCGAATGTCAGCACCTGGCGGCAGCGGCAGGTTCAGGACATTGTGGTGTTCGCCCGTTTCGCGCTGCTGGCCTGTCCCCGGATAGGCTGGCGACTGGTGGAAAGAGCAGTAGGCTATGTTGGGATTTGCACTGACGAGCGCCTGTGTGCCATTGCCATGGTGTACGTCCCAGTCGAGAATGGCCACGCGGTTGATGTTCAGCGTAGCTCGGGCATAGTGAGCGGCGATCGCAGCATTCGAGAGCAGACAAAATCCCATGCCGCGATCGCGCTCAGCATGGTGGCCAGGGGGACGGGCTAGCACAAAGCCAGCCGTTTTATGCTGCCAAACCCAATCGATCCCATCTAACCAAGCTGCCACTGCCAGCAACGCTAAGTCATAGCTTTGAGCAGAGAGGACGGTATCGCTATCGAGATATCCACCCCCCTGACTGGCCAATGCTTTTAATGCACGAACATAGGCAGCATCATGAACCAGATAAACAGCCTCTAAAACGTCTCGATTCGAGGGTTCAATCCAGCTAATTTTTTCAGCCCAATCATATGCATGAGAATCTGCATGAGCGTCATTCTTTAAGTTTGAATCCGAGGCTAGCGTTTGACAGGTTTCCAAATAGTCAACCACCGCCGTCAGCCGACCTGCATTTTCCGGATGGCCAACCCCCGTATTGTGGCCTGCGAATAGATGACTGTAAAAGACAGGAAACCTATATTTCATAAGGGTTTTCACATATCAAAAAAAGTGATGCTCAGGCAGCTAAAAAGCCACAAAAAGGCTCTAAATATGGTAGAATAGTCACCTCATTGACACGCTAATTTCACCGTAGTTTTTGAGGCAACTTCCACAATGATTTTAGAGGTGATTTCAGAGGTGATTTTCGAGTTAGTTTTCAATGTAGTTTGAGTACTGATTTTCAAGGTAACCACACCCCTTGCATTTTAGGTTTTAAAGTATTTTTTTGCTGAGTTTTTCTCTAGTTTATCTCTGTCTTAAGATTAACCCTATTATAAAACCCTTTATAAAACTCATTGATAAAACTCATTGATAAATCCTATTATCAAACCATTTTTTAACAGTATTAAAGACTGACTTAACCACTCGCTAAATACCAACCCAATAACCTCACTAACCTCACGTTGATGACAAGCAGATGATGATAAATAGATGGCAAATATCTAAAATACACGAGCTGTGAGCCATTAGAAAAAACAAATAGAGAAAAATAAATAGAACAACTTAATAAAAAAGGATCCATAGAAAAACCCATAGAAAAAACTTAAAAAAACTCATTTTTAATCGCTCTTTTGCATTTTTGCAGATTTCACGCAGCGTTGCTGACCTCAGCCTAGTCCCCAGCGCTATATTCTGAATTCAACTTATTTTACTCAGCCCGTTCACTCAGCCTGTTCACTCAGTCCGTTTACTCGGCTAGTGCTTACTGTTTTACCCATTCTTTGGAGTCTCCTATATGAGTAGTCCTCAAGAGCGCATTGTCCCTACAGATCTGCGCAATGAAATGTCGCGCTCGTACCTTGAATACGCCATGAGCGTCATTGTAGGTCGCGCGCTGCCAGATGCTAGGGACGGCCTCAAGCCTGTGCACCGCCGCATTTTGTATGCCATGCATGAGCTAGGACTAACTGCCGATCGCCCCTTTAGAAAGTGCGCCCGCGTCGTCGGTGAAGTGCTCGGTAAGTACCATCCCCATGGCGATACAGCGGTGTACGATGCGCTGGTGCGGATGGCTCAAGACTTTTCTATGCGCCATCCACTGATCGACGGGCACGGTAACTTTGGTTCGATTGACAACGACCCGCCAGCGGCGATGAGGTATACCGAGTCACGGCTACAGGCCCTGACTGGTGTGGCCCTTTTGCAAGATATTGAGGCTGAGACAGTTGATTTTGCCGATAACTTTGACGGCTCTCAGCAGGAGCCGGTGGTGCTTCCGGCCCGCATTCCCCAGCTATTGCTCAATGGATCGTCGGGCATTGCGGTTGGCATGGCCACTAATATTCCGCCCCACAACTTGAGCGAGGTCATCAACGGCACCATCGCCCTCATTGATAATCCAGAACTGACGAGTCTGGAGCTGATGGAATATGTGCCTGGGCCAGATTTTCCTACGGGGGCACAAATTATGGGCACTCGCGGTATCCGTGAAGCCTATACCACTGGCCGTGGCTCAGTCACCATGCGCGGGGTAGCGACGATTGAAACCCAGGAAACGAGAGGTCGCGCCGATCGAGAGACCATTATTATTACCGAGCTGCCTTACCAAACAAATAAGGCGGCCCTGATTGAAAAAATTGCTGACATGGTGAATGAGCGGCGGTTAGAGGGAATCTCTGACTTGCGTGATGAGAGCGATCGCGATGGGATGCGGATCGTCATCGAACTCAAGCGCGACGCCTATCCTCGCGTGGTTCTCAACAACCTGTATAAGCAGACGCCTCTCCAAAATAACTTTGGCGTCAATATGCTGGGCTTGGTCAATGGCGAACCTCAGCTCCTCACCTTGAGAGACTTTTTACAGGTCTTTCTCGATTTTCGAGTCGAGACGATTACCCGCCGTACCCGCTACCAGTTGCGCAAAGCTCAAGAGCGCGATCATCTCTTACAGGGCTACTTGATTGCGCTCGCTAATCTAGATGCTGTGATTGCTTTAATTCGGGGCTCTGCTGATACGGCGACTGCAAAGGCTGATTTGATCGAGTCTTACGGATTTTCGGATACGCAAGCCGATGCCATTTTACAGATGCAGTTGCGGCGATTGACGGCGCTAGAAGCTGAGAAGATTCAGCAAGAACATGAAGAACTCAGTGTCAGAATTGCGGATCTCGAAGATATTTTGGCGAACCGCGATCGCATTCTCGCCATCATTAAAGAAGAAATTACCGCCATCCGCGACGCCCATGCCAACGAGCGCCGCACCGTCATAGAAGCCGACGAAAATGATCTCTCTGATATCTCCTTGATCGCCAATGAGCAGGTGGCGATTTTAGTCACCGAGCAGGGCTACATCAAGCGGATGCTCGTCGATACGTTTGAAGCGCAAAATCGGGCCACTCGAGGCAAGTCGGGCACCCGCATGAAAGATGATGACGGCATTGAGCATTTCATCACCTGCTGCACCCATGATCACGTACTGTTTTTCACCGATCGGGGTGTCTCTTACTCCCTGCGCGCCTACCAAATTCCCGAAAGCTCTCGCACGGCCAAAGGCTATCCGCTGGTGCAAATGCTGCCCATTCCCAAAGAGGAAAAAGTCACCTCTGTGATTGGCGTCAGCGACTTTAGTGAAGATGAGTACCTAGTTATGCTCACGCAAGGCGGCTTTGTGAAAAAGACCGCTCTGTCCGCCTTTAGCCGGATTCGCACCAATGGCCTGATTGCTATTTCGTTGGCAGAAGGCGATGAGCTGCGATGGGTGCGATTGGCCCGTGCTGAAGACAGCATTTTAATTGGCTCCCAGCGCGGCATGACGATTCACTTTAAAACCGATCACAACCAGTTGCGCCCTCTCGGTAGACCCACTAAAGGGGTGCGGGCGATGGCTTTACGCGACGGTGATCGCCTGATCAGCATGGACATTTTATCTTCACAAATTGTTGCCGCCATTGAAGCTGCCGCTACAGAAGCGGCTGAAGATGATGAGGTCGAAGATATCGTCGGTGATCAAGGCCCTTGGGTGTTGATCGTTTCGGCAAGTGGTCTCGGCAAGCGGGTGCCGGTTGCAAACTTTCGCTTGCAAAACCGCGCAGGCATGGGCTTGGTGGCCATGAAGTTCCGCAAGGACAATGACGAACTAGTCGCCCTACGGATTGCCTCTGCCGCTGACGAGCTGATGATTGTCAGCCAGCGCGGCATTATTATGCGGCAGGTGATTGATGCCATTTCGATTCAGTCGCGGATGGCTACAGGTGTGCAGTTACAGCGGTTGGATGCGGATGATGCGATCGCAGCCGTCGCCCTCGTCCCCCATCTAGAAGAAGAGGAAAACGACATGATTCCTTCAGAGGAAGCGGCTGAAGCCGTCGCCGAAACCATCGCCGAGACCCAAGTCATCGCCACCATAGAAAGACAAGAACGTGAAGAAATCGTTGTTGAAGAAACCGTTGCTGAAGAAACCGTTACTGAAGAACCGGCCCCAGAAATAGCACCAGAAAGCACCGAAACAGAAAGCTGAGCTACTGGTTTCTGACAACCTGTTTTTTGACAACCTGTTTTTTGACAACCAGGTTTCTGACAACCAGGTTTCTGACAACCAGGTTTCTGATAACCAGGTTTCTGAGCACAAAATAGCTGACAAAATGATGAGCAATATTACGGGTTAAGCCCTAAAAGCACAGCCCGTTTACCAACTTCAAATACCGCTTAAGTTATACCCTTAGGCGTATTTTTTTGCCTTTGGGTATCTGTACTCTAGGGTCACACTATGGGCTTAACACCATTAGTAGAACCATCCCTATCGGGCCACGACTCAACATATTTTGAGTATCGATAAATAGGCTGATAACCATGATTGGTTTAAAAAACTTCGCCAATCTCAGTACTTTTTTCTGTGGTTTGCACTAAAGCTGTACCCTTATACCTAAGTATCAGCAAATCTTGCTGTTTTTTAGATGCTAGCGATGTTCAGTAACTTCACACACATTGAAATATGATTCACCTGATACCCCCGACAGGAACCGGTGTTGGCTTCATAGGGATGGATTTACCGTCAACCCTAGCCCAAACAACCACCCCAACAACTCCCCAAACAGCTACCCAAGACAGCTCAAGCGTGATGGGTTTTCTCGAAAGCTTCTTCGACATTAACTCTTTGCGAACGCTGATTGGAGCAATAGCCATTTTGGCTTTGGGCATCGTTATCGCCTACATTGCTGCTTTTATCGTCAAAAGCGTCCTTAAAAAAACTAACGTTGATGATCGCCTTGCCGCTATGGTAACTGGCCGCCCCGCTGCCGACTTACCCGTAGCCAATTGGATCAGCAGCGGTGTTTGGTGGATAATTACCCTGCTGGCCGTCATTGGCTTTCTCGATGCGCTCAACCTCACCGTTGTCTCCGAGCCGCTCAACGATCTGCTCTCAACGGTGCTGAATTATTTACCCAGCATCTTTGGCGCTAGCATTTTATTGGCGATCGCTTGGGTAGTAGCCACCATTGTCAAAACCATTGTCTACCGCGGACTAGAGACCTTTAATTTAGATGATCGTCTCGCTGAAAATACAGGCGTTGATCCGCGTGAACAGTCTGTTCAAATCCACGAAACCTTAAGCAATGCCCTCTATTGGTTCGTCTTCTTACTGTTCTTGCCACCGGTGCTGGATGCCCTCCAACTGCAGGGGTTGCTAGCACCTGTTCAAAACCTGATCGATCAATTCTTCGCAGCCATTCCCCAAATCCTGACAGCGGCTTTGGTCTTTGGTGCAGGCTGGCTGCTCGCCAAAATTGTCAGAGGCATTGTTACTAATCTGCTGTCAGCTTCTGGCATTGATCAAATCGGTAGCCGCCTGGGTCTTTCCCGTAGCACCACCACAGGCAGCGGGCTATCACTGTCGAGTCTAGCTGGAACGATTGTTTACGTTTTTATCTTGATCCCATTTGCTATAGCTGCCCTCAATGAGCTAGATATTCAAGCTATCTCTGGGCCTGCTATCAGTATGCTCAACCAAATCTTGGACTTCATTCCCTTGCTATTGGCTGCAGGTGTTGTCCTGAGCGTGTTTTATTTCATCGGCAAGTTTGTGGCTGATTTGGTCAGCAACCTCTTGGCCAGTGCCGGATTCGACAACGTTTTAGACATTTTAGGTCTACCAGATATTGCCCCGCCCACAGCGCCACCAACCGAAACTTACGCATCACCTGTGGTAGATAGCCCTATGGCTGAAGAGTCTGGGTTTACCACCATTCAGCCCCCCATGACATCAACCGTGGTCAATCGCCTTCTGAAATTGTTGGGCTAATTGCCTTGGTCGGCATCTTTTTGTTTGGTGCGGTGACGGCCACCGAAATTCTGCAGCTTGATCAGCTCACACTGATTGTGCGCGCGGTGATGGAAATTGCGGCGCAGGTACTGGTTGGGGTGGTGATTTTTGCCATTGGTCTATATGTGGCAAACCTGGCCTTCCGCTTGATCAAAAGCAGCAGCAGTGCATCTTCTAATACATTGGCTCAAGCTGCCAGAATCGCGATCTTGGCCTTTGTCGGAGCATTAGCTCTCGGTCAAATGGGCGTCGCCACCAATATTGTGAACTTGGCTTTTGGTCTATTATTAGGTGCCGTTGCTGTAGCGATCGCCATTGCCTTTGGTCTAGGGGGCCGCGACGTTGCCAACGAAGAACTCAGAAACTGGGTTAACCATCTCAAACGCTAACAGCAAACACTGATGTAGCGGCTGATGTAGCGGCTGGTGTAGCGGCTGGTGTAGCGGCTATAGAGTCACCGCTCATGCTGGCAGATCATAGCCTCAGATCCGTAACCTACAGCTCATAATCTGCAGCGGGTACAACAACCATGCCCGCAGTCAACCCATTAGCTTGACTGCGGGCATTCATTCATCTTCGGGATTCACCGCCAAGATTTATCATCGCCAGTCTTCTTTATCAACTGCTGGTTGGCAGTCCCTAGTCAGGTCTGTAGGCCTAGATGCAGACCCTCTCACGTCAGCCCAGTACAATATAAGCAAGCGCAACACACCCGTAGAGCCTGAATCACCATGACCAGCGAAGAACTTGCCAAATATATAGAAGCGACTGACAGCATAGGTAAACCTTGGCTGCTGATTCAACTACGGCTGAGCAAACTCAAAGAACGTCGTCACGACATGAGCACCGAAGCATTCAACCGTCAGCTTGCTGATTTGCATGGGGAGTTGATGCAACTGGGCGAATGGTGGATTGGTCAAGAGCAAGATGTCTTTTAGCGCCTCTCTGTTTTCTTTGAGCGTCTCTCTATATCCTCTCTATCTGTTTAGAGTGTTTAGAGAAAGAGGCTGAAGTTCTAGAGCAAGAGGCTGAAGCTGTGAACAGAGTCAAAGTAGAGTCAAAGTTTTTAGGTTCAAAGTTTTTAGGGATACAAGAGCATGAGCAAAGCCCCCAGCGATCGGAAAACTAGCACGCTAAATACCAAATCTGACAGCAAGTCTGATGTTAGGTCTACCGGCAAGTCTGACAGTAAGTCCCATCGTAAGTCTGACGATACATCGGCTGACCAAGCGCATCCCTCTGTAGACAAAACCCCTAGCGCTCAGGCTAGTAGCGATAAAATCCTACTCAGCGATAGTCAGTGGTATCTCAGCCGCGAACTGAGCTGGCTCGAATTTAACCGCCGTGTGCTTTACGAAGCCCTTGATGAACGGACACCGTTACTGGAGCGGCTGAAGTTCTTAGCTATTTTTTGCTCCAATCTCGACGAATATTTTATGGTGCGCGTAGCAGCCATCAAGCAGCAAATCGAAGCCAACGTCAGAAAGCAAACACCCGATGGCCGTACTCCAGTTGAGCAGTTGCAAGCGATTAGCCAGCGGCTGCGCCCGATGATTAATCAGTTGCACCACGCCTTCCAAACCGAACTGCGGCCTAAAATGCAGGCCAATGGCATTTATCTGCTCAACTATAGCGATCTCAATGCAGCCCAGCGCGATTACCTCGATCGGTACTTCACCGAGCAGGTCTTCCCCGTGCTCACACCGCTAGCGGTAGATTCTGGGCATCCGTTTCCCTACATATCAAATCTCAGTCTTAACTTGGCGGTTGAAATTCAAGATAAAGCCTCAGATGAACCTCACTTTGCTCGGGTAAAGGTGCCCAAAGTATTGCCACGATTCATCCATTTGCCAGATAGCGTGCAGCCCTGCGAGGTAGGCAAACCCTGCCACTGGACAGGTGTACCCATGGAGCAAGTGATTGCCCACAATATTGCCGCACTTTTCCCTGGCATGGAAATCAAGGACTGTTGTACTTTTCGGATTACGCGCAACGCTGATTTATCGGTCGAAGAAGACGAAGCAGACGATTTGATGTTGGCGATTGAGCAGGAGTTGCGTAAGCGCAGACTCGGCGGTTCGGTCGTGCGCATGGAGTCAGAAGCCGGTATGAATCCGGCGATGCGCGCCACGCTGATGAGTGAACTCAAAATTCAAGCAGAGGATGTGTATGACATTGAAGGGCCGATGGGGTTGACCGATTTAATGGCCCTGATGGATCTGCCCTTGCCGAAACTCCAAGACACCCCTTGGCAGCCGGTGATTCCGGGGTCATGGAAAGCGGTGCAGCATGAGGAAGGGGAAACTGTTTTTGATTTGATTCGGCGGCGCGATCGCCTCGTTCACCACCCTTACCATGCCTTCTCCGGCACCGTGCAAACCTTCATCACCCAAGCTGCTAACGATCCGGGCGTCCTCGCCATCAAAATGACCCTATACCGGACTTCTGGCGATTCGCCCATTGTCAATGCCCTCGTCAAAGCTGCCGAAAACGGCAAACAGGTGGTTGCCCTCGTCGAACTCAAAGCCCGTTTCGATGAGGAAAACAACATCAACTGGGCCCGAACCTTAGAGCGATCGGGTGTCCATGTTGTGTACGGCCTGATGGGGCTCAAAACCCATACGAAAGTGGCTTTAGTCGTTCGCCGTGAACATGAAACCATTCGGCGCTATGTTCACATCGGCACCGGCAACTATAATCCCAAAACAGCTCGGCTCTACACCGATCTAGGATTATTGAGCTGTCGCCCAGATCTCGGCATCGATCTGACAGATTTATTTAACTATTTAACCGGATACTCCCGGCAACAGTCCTACCAAAAACTGCTGATCGCTCCGGTTAGCTTACGCAGCCCAATGACCCAGCTCATTCGGCAGGAAGCAGAACTCGCCAGCAACGGCAAACCAGGCAAAATTACGGTCAAAATGAATGCCTTAGTCGATCAGCACATGATCGAAGAACTCTACAAAGCCTCGCAAGCAGGGGTAGAGATAGATCTGATTATTCGAGGCATTTGCTGTTTGCGTCCTGGCATCCCAGGTATCAGTCAAAATATTCGCGTCATTAGCGTGATTGGCCGCTTTTTGGAACACTCACGCATTTTCCATTTCCATAACGATGGTCGCGATCAGTACTACATTGGCTCTGCTGACTGGATGCCTCGAAATTTAGATCGGCGAGTCGAAGCCATGGTACCGGTAGAAGCGCCAGCTCTACAGCAAGAATTAGCTGAGCTGATGCAAATATGCTTGGACGATAACCGTCAAGCCTGGGAGATGCAGCCCGATGGCACCTACATTCAACGCCAGCCTCAAAAAGGTGAAGCGGCACGCAGCACCCATCAGGTGATGATGGCCCAAGCTGTCAGTCGAGGGTGATCAGAAGCAGTTGAGGGTGGTCAAGGGCAGGAGGTTGGATGTGCCGTGAATAGTCAGCCTTCTGCCTTTGAGTTGCCCTGCCCTCGACCGGCCCTTGACCGGCCCTCAACGCCGCCTGAACCCACAACAAGTTATGGGTTCAGGCGGCTCATTCTTTATGCAGCAACAGTGGTGGGTAAATAGCCCATTTCTTCGAGTTTGGCGATGACTTTATCTACGCTTTCTTCCAAGGTCTCTTTGTGGGTTTCGCAGTTGACTTCGGGGTTCAAAGGTGGCTCGTAGGGGTCACTAATGCCTGTGAACTGTTTGATTTCTCCTGAGCGAGCCTTAGCATATAGCCCTTTAACGTCGCGCTTTTCACACACTTCGACAGGGGCGCTGACATATACTTCGATAAAGTCGCCGATGCGCGATCGCACTTCTTCGCGAATCGCTCTGTAAGGAGAAATCGCCGCTACCAATACGATCACACCATTGCGGGTCAGCAAATGGGAGACAAACCGATGCGACGCACATTTTCATCGCGATCTTCTTTACTAAACCCCAAACCTTTGGTGAGATTCGTGCGCACAATATCGCCATCTAAGACTTCTAGCTTGAGACGGCGATCGCGCAGCTTGGCAGTGAGCGCATCGTTAATCGTGGTTTTGCCCGCGCCGCTGAGGCCCGTAAACCAGATAGTGACGCCCTTTTGCTGAGATGACATGGGTTCTGATGACATGGGTTTAAGATCTCCTAACAGTCGAATCAATGCAAGATTTGCAAATGCAAGTTTTACCAAAATAATGGAGGGCACCGGCGGGCCGCAGGTTATAGGCCGCAATTTGTCAGCCATCATCTGTTTAAGCCATCATCTGTTTATCAGCCATTGTTTATTAGCCATCATTTATAGGCCGTAAAGCCAAATCGCTAGCGGCGGCGTGATAATCGCCATAATCAGGCTCAAGGGCCGCCGACCCTTAAAAAGTCAAGGAAACGGTAGCCGCCAGCAGCATACACCATGGTA
>JAAUPS010000181.1 GCA_012033015.1 Phormidesmis sp. RL_2_1 | reverse complement strand
AGATGACCCTAATAATCCGCTTTTTTCTATACAAACGGGGGAAGTCGCCAGTCGCGGTATCGAGCTAAATTTAGGCGGGGAGATATTACCCGGCTGGAATATGACGGCAGCCTACACCTATTTAGATGCTTTTGTCAGTGAAGATACAACGGACATTGTCGGCAACAGACTGGCAAATGTGCCTGATAATCAGTTCGGTTTATTCACAACCTACGAGGTTCAGGAGGGTGATTTAGCCGGATTGGGAGCTGGGTTAGGGCTTTTTTACGTGAGCGATCGCCAGGGAGACCTAGACAATACCTTTACTCTGCCGAGCTACTTCCGCACCGATGCGTCCCTGTTTTACAAGCGCAACAACTGGCGCACTCAGCTCAATATTGAAAACTTGTTCAACGTCGAGTATTTTACCTCAGCAAACTTCGGATCTAGACTCGGCGTGAATCCGGGGGCACCTTTTGGCATTTCGGCCTCTTTCTCCATTGATTTTTGAAGTCCCTAATTTTTTAATCATGACTTTCCGTTGGCCTAGACCTTTTCAGATTATTTTCTGCTTTTTAGTCGGTAGCTTACTGGCAACCGGCATTTCCGCCTGTCAGCGACAGGCCACCGACTCAAGTATCGATACAAGTATCGATAGTCAACCTACCGCCTGTCACTGGGTAGAGCATGTTGCCGGGAAAACTTGCGTGCCTGACCAGATACAAAGGCTAGTGACCTTGGATGAGGTGTCTTTTGAAAATGCGATCGCCCTCGGCCTAAAGCCAATAGCGACGGTAGAAAATCGGAGATTGGACGCTTACTTAACAGAAGACCAACTCGCCGACGTTGTAGACATCGGCAAATCAGGAGAACCCAGCTTAGAGAGCGTACTAGCGCTAAAGCCAGATCTTATTCTAGGTCTGGGTGAGTATTATGAAGGGTTATACGAACAGACCACGCAAATTGCCCCGACCGTACTTCTCCCATTTGACCACAGCGGCCTGTGGAAAGAGGTTTTTCAAACATATGCTCAAGCGATAGATCGTGAGGAAAAAGGGCAGCAGGTAATGGACGCCTATCAAAGCCGAACGCAAGACTTTCAGCAACGTCTCGCTGCGCTAAACCCATTAGATTCGGCATCTTTTAAAGTTTCAGTCGTACGCATCTATCCAGACACCATCAATCTTTATTTCCGCGAGTCTTTCCCCGGCACTGTTCTACAAGATGCTGGCCTATCTCGACCCAACTTTCAAGACATTTCAGCTTCAGAAGCCCAGCGCCGCTATCAAAATCCTATTCAAGCCTCAATCAGCCTAGAAAGTCTCGATCAGGTCGATGCCGATGCGCTCTTCATTTGGACAGCAGAAAGCACCGCTGAATCAGAACAAACTGCTCAACAAAAGCTAGCCGAACTCCAGGCCAATCCCCTATGGAAAAGCTTAAAAGTCGTACAGGAAAACAAAGTATATTTTGTCCCCGGCTATTGGATCGGTAGCGGCCCCCTTGCGGCTAATGCAATCCTCGACGATCTGTTCAAATACTTGGTGGAGAAGGCTTAGCCATGCCAGACCAGTTAATCATTTGCAAAAGCTGCGGCTTCTCGGACAATGAAAATACCCGCGATGGAGAAACCGGCGGGGCTTACCTGCTCAAGCACCTAGAATCGCTACATGCACAATGGTCTCGCAAGGCTGAACTGACGATTGAAGCCGCTGGTTGCCTGTGCATTTGTGACCAACCCTGTGCTATTGCCTACGTGGGCACCGGTAAACCCACCTACCTTTTTGCCGACCTCAACCCCACCACCTGCGCCGCCGATTTGCTCACCGCCGCCGACCTCTACCTCGACAGCAAAACGGCATGGTCTCGGCCAACAAGTTACCGTCAGCGCTTCAGTCCTGCCGCATCGCCCGCATTCCCCCTGCCCCCCAGTGGCCAAAGCGATAGGTCTAAACGTAGCATTCTGGGCGCATACACTCGCGCCCCCCTCTTCCGCTCGGACTATTGCACGCTTTGACAACAAACAAATCCGCTGGACACTCTTTCTGTGCGACAATAAATTGCAATATGAAACAAAATGACGCATACTAAAGTGTCTTTGAAAAATGGAAAAAGCTCATGGCTACAAGCGTAAGGCTAGATGACGACTTCGTTGCAGAGGCAAAGGCCCATGCAAAAGCTGAATCACGGAGTGTTCCGAAGCAGATTGAGCACTGGGCCAAAATCGGTCGCATTGCATCAGAAAATCCCGATCTTCCTTTCAGCTTTATTCAAGGCGTTCTTTTGGCGAAAGCCGAAGTTGACAGCGGGCTTGCTAAGCCATACAAGCGTAAAACCGTAATAACAGAAACGAAAATCGTCGGAGAGTAATCCAACATGGATGTATATCAATCCCGACGATTTGAGAAATCGCTAGGCAAGCTCAACAAAGGTGACCTTGTTCTAGTCGAAGATCAGATTGATTTTATTGTTGAACACCCAAGTTGTGGCGTCCTGAAGAAAGGCGATCTTTCTTGTCTGCGCGTCCATAAATTCAAATTGAGTGGAAATGAGATCTTACTTGGCTATAGCTGGATAGAAGAGCGGGTTGAGCTATACCTACTAGACTTAGGGACTCATGAAAATTTCTATCGTGACATGCAAAAGCGTCGAAAACGCGACCTCAAATTGATGGAGTAGTTTAGGCATGTACCCGATCCTCAAACAAATGATTCGCTATGCCCCAAGGCTGTACAGCGCTGATACCTTGCTGTGGCTATTGATTGCTGGGCTACCTATCGTCCCCGGCATCCTGATTCGAGAATTTTTTAATACACTTACCCAGACATCGCAAAAGTCATCTTGGATTTGGATTGCGCTGCTATTGGCGGTGGGCATTGCCAGGGTTGTTGCAATCTTTGTAGGGCGAATTACCAAAACTCAGCATCGCTTTTTGATGAGCGCCCTAATTCGTCATAATCTGCTGCGATCTTTGATGAACAGACCCGGCGCAGAACTAGCCGTAGGGGGAGCCACGGGTCAAAATACATCTCCCGGCGAGCTGCTCAGCTACTTCCGTGACGATGCCAGCCAAATTGAAGATACCGTTGCTAGCACCAATGAGATTTTTGCCGAAGCCGTGTTTGCCCTAGTCTCAGTGGGGATACTGCTGAGCGTGAACGCCACAATGACTGTGCTGGTGTTTTTGCCACTGTGCGCGATCACCCTCCTCGTCCACCGGGCCGAACACCGCATCAAACGCTATCGCCGAGCCAGCCGCCAAGCCACTCAGCAGGTCACCGGCTTAATCGGAGAGTTGTTTACGGCGGCGGCGGCTATTAAAGTAGCTGGCACAGAAAAAAGCCTGCTGCATGAGTTAAAAAGAGGTGCGATCGCCGCCGTCAGCTCACTATCCGCGATCAGGTATTCACAGCCACCCTCAGCTCAGGCTTTGAAAACATCGTCAGCATTGGGACTGCGCTCATTCTCTTGTTCGCCTCTCAAAACCTCGGTGAGCAAGGACTTTTGAGCGTCGGTGACTTTGCCCTCTTCGTTTACTATCTCTCCTTCGTCACCTATTTCCTTGCTTTTTTAGGCAGCTTCCTAGCCGCCACCCAACAAAGCGAAGTCTCTTTTGGTCGCATGTTTTCCCTAATCGGCAACCGTTCTGACACTCCCGCTGAAACCCACAAATTACAAAATTCGCTCACCTATCCTCATCCTCTTTATCTAAAATCGCTGCTGAGCGCTCAGCCATCACTACCGCCATTGACTCAAGCTACTGCTAGAAACTCTCTTCAAGAACTGCGGGTAGTTGGGCTAACTTACCGCTATCCCAATAGCGATCGCGGCATCCACAACATCAGCTTTACGCTTAAAAGAGGTAGCCTAACGGTCATCACTGGCTGCGTAGGTGCAGGAAAAACAACTCTCCTTCGCGTTCTGCTAGGACTGTTACCCATACATTCAGGCAGTTTGTATTGGAACGATCAACAAATTCACAATCCAGCCGCGTTTTTAATTCCGCCGCAGGCTGCTTATACCCCTCAAGTTCCTCAGCTATTTAGCGCCTCTTTGCAAGATAATCTGCTGCTAGGATTAGAAAACAGCGGTCTGAAGCAGGCGATTAAGACTGCTATTTTTGACTCAGATCTTGCAGCTATGCCCGATGGACTCGGAACCCTTGTAGGCACTCGTGGGCTACGCCTTTCGGGTGGGCAAAAGCAGCGAGTCGCCGCCGCTCGAATGCTGCTACGTCAGCCTGAGCTACTGGTGTTTGACGACCTCTCTAGTGCCTTGGATATCAAAACTGAACAGCGACTGTGGGAAAGACTGTTTTGAGAACTCTCTGAATGCATCCTATCCCCCAACCTGCCTAGTTGTTTCTCATCGCCCCGCGCTGCTAGCTCGCGCTGATCAGATTGTGGTATTAGAGGCAGGTCGAATGGTTTCTTTGGGTGGCTCCTAAAACTTCTATCGCGGTCTTTTTAACTCAGCTTAAATGAGCACACGTTCATCCCTCCCCCCCGGATTGTTTTGCTACTGATTGCAGTGGTAGCCTTTTGCTTTAGCAGGCTGAGAACTTATTTCAATAAGTTCTTTTACTTATTCACAATTTTGTTCAGTCGCTTGAGCGCAGGTTTTAGCGCTCAAGGTGGACTATCTATTTATTTAGGCGATTCATGAAGAAATTGTTCGTTAGGCTTTTACTGGCGATTGCGGTTACCGCCCTAGTCATCTTACCAAGCTGTACGCAGCCAAACTCTCAGTCTGAGACTGCCAATTCGGCGCTGACGTACTCTTGGTCGCAAGATGTAGGGCCGCTGAATCCGCATATGTATGGCCCGAGTCAGATGTTTGCTCAAGACCTAGTTTACGAACCGTTAGTGAGCTATGAGCGCGGCGGCAAAATTCAACCTGCACTGGCAGAAAGCTGGGAAGTATCGCCCGATGGCAAACTAATTACCTTTCAACTGCGCGAAGGCGTCAGCTTTTCGGATGGGACTGTGTTTGATGCTGCCGCTGCCAAAGCCAACTTCGATCAGGTTTTGCAAAATCGTGAGGAGCATGACTGGCTAGGGCTGATTGAGGCGATTGATCGGGTTGAAGCTAAGGGCGATCGCACCCTACAGCTATACCTAAAAACGCCCTATTACCCGGCCTTGCAGGAGTTAGCGCTGATTCGACCGGTGCGTTTCCTCTCGCCCAAAGCTTTTCCCAACAGCGGCACAACGGCAGATAGCATCAAAGCCCCTATCGGCACAGGTGCTTGGGTACTGACTGACTACCAAAAAGACTCGCAAGCCGTGTTTAAGCGCAACGAGAATTACTGGGGCGACAAGCCCGCGCTAGAGCAGGTAACGGTAAAAATTATTCCCGATGGTGAAACGCGATCGCTGGCATTTGAAAATAACGAGATCGATTTGATTTATGGCAACGGTGAAATTAGCCTCGACTCGTTTAAGCAACTGCGCGATTCTGGTCAGTACAATACGGATGTGTCGCCGCCACTCAGTACAAGAGCGATCGCCATTAATACAGGTCGCGGCCCTACGCAAGATCTGAAGGTGCGCCAAGCCATTCAGCATAGCGTGGATAAAGATGCGATTATTTCCGGCATTTTTTACGACACCGAACAAAAGGCCGACACTTACTTCTCAACTGAGGTGCCCTATGCAGATATCGGGCTGCAACCCTATGCCTATGATGTGGCGCAAGCTGAAGCGCTGTTAGATGAAGCGGGCTGGCAACTTCCCCCAGGACAAGCAATTCGTCAAAAAGACAATCAGCCTTTGACGCTCGATCTGTCGTTTAGCGGTGAGAACAATACGGATAAGGCGATCGCCGAAGCCATTCAAGCCAACCTAAAAACGGTAGGTATTGAGGTCAAGCTGCTGGGTGAAGAAGAACAATCGTGGAACGATCGCCAAGCCAACGGTGAATTTAACCTGATCTTTAACGATACCTGGGGGCCACCTTACGAGCCGCAGGCGATGGTATCTTCGATGCGCGTTCCTTCCCATGCCGACTACGCTGCTCAAAAAGCGCTGCCGATGAAAGCAGACATTGACCGCAAAATTGGAGAAGCGCTGCTGACCACAGAGGAAGCACCGCGACAGCAGCTTTACCGCGATATTCTCACCACGCTGCACGAGCAGGCCGTCTATTTGCCCATTTCCTACTCTACTAACATTGCGGTGATGCACAAGGACATTAGCGGGTTTGAGTTTATGCCGCAAGCCAATCAAGTTCCCCTGAGCAAACTCAGCAAGACCTGAAATAAACAACAGAATTTATGATCGCAGAACCCTCATCCCCTATCCCTCCCCCTTTTAGTGAAACTGACTGACCACTATATTTTCAGGCGCATCTTACAGCTAATCCCGGTTCTGCTAGGAATCTCACTGGTCACATTTCTGCTGATCCAGCTCATGCCTAGCGATCCGGCAGCAGTCGTGCTGCGCGTGGCTAATACGCCCGCGACCCCAGAAGCGATCGCCGCGATGCGAGAGAAACTTGGCCTTAACCGCCCTCTGCCCATTCAATATCTCGATTGGCTTTGGCACGTCCTGCGATTGGATTTTGGACAATCATTTGTTACCGGCAAACCGGTAATACAAGAGGTGATGCACTATGTTCCCACCACGCTAATTTTGACAGCCTGTGCAACCGCGCTAATTTTTGTGATTGGTCTACCGCTGGGAATTGTTGCCGCTCTATATCGCGACAGCCTATTCGATCAAGCCAGTCGGCTATTTGCTTACGTTGGCGTAGCGATGCCAAGCTTCTGGTTAGGCTTTCTGTTGCTGTATCTGTTTAGCTTCAAGCTCGGCTGGTTCTCGGTAATGAGCAGCGGATCTATCGCCGATTGGGTGTTGCCGTCCATTACGTTAGCCTGGGCACCGGCTGCGGTTTATGCTCGCCTGCTGCGCGGCAGTATGCTCGAAAGTCTGGGGCAAAACTATATGCTGTACGCTAGGGCCAGAGGCTTGCTAGAGCGATGGGTAGTAATTCAATATGGACTTAAGAATGCGCTGCTGCCGATTGTCACTGTTTTTGGCCTAAGCTTTGCTAACCTGCTGTCGGGCGCGGTAATTGTTGAGAATGTGTTTGCCCTACCAGGATTAGGGCGGTTTGCCGTGCAGTCAATTCTAAACCGCGACTATCCGGTAATGCAGTGCTATGTCTGTTTGACTGCCGTGCTATTTGTTGTCGTGAATTTGATAGTTGATCTGACCTATAGCTATTTCGATCCGCGTATTCGCTTTGGCAAGCAAGAAGTCTAACTATGATCGTATCACCATGACAATGTTGCAAAAAGTTTTAGAGCGCAAATTAGCTTGGTTCGGTCTGGGCCTGATTACAATTATCGTTGTAATGGCAGTTTTTGCCCCGCTGATTGCGCCGCACGATCCGCTGTCGGTCGATTTAATGACAAAACTCCAGGCACCTAGCGCAACTTTTCCTTTAGGCACCGATCATCTCGGTCGCTGTATTTTATCCCGGTTAATCTACGGTGCGCGGGTATCGCTGTCAATTTCTCTCGTTGTGATTACGCTGACCACTATCTTGAGCTTAATAGTCGGCTTGATAGCCGGATATGTAGGCGGTAAAGTTGACGCTTGGCTAATGCGACTGTGCGACGTGTTCCTCGCCTTTCCAGCTTTGATTTTGTCGCTGGCAATCGTTGGCATTTTGGGCACTGGCATCAACAACTTAATTTTCGCGCTCACCATTACGCACTGGGCAGGCTATGCGCGAATTGTTCGCAGTCGCGTCCTAAGCGTGAGAGAGAACAACTTTGTCCAAGCTGCAATCGTCTCAGGAACGGGTCAATTTGCAATTATGCTGCGGCACATTTTACCGTTCACCATCGCGGAGCTAGCAATTTTAGCTTCACTCGACGTTAGCCATATTATCTTGCACATTGCGGGCTTGTCTTTTTTAGGACTGGGCGTTCAGCCACCGACACCAGAGTGGGGCGCAATGATCAACGACGGACGCAGCTTTTTTCGCTCCCTGCCAGCGATCATGATTTATCCAGGACTAATGATGTTTTTGACGACGCTTGCTTTTAACATTGTCGGCGACGTACTGCGAGATGCACTCGATCCACGTTTGGAAAAACAAGTACAGGCTGAAACGATGAAAACAAAACTAAAAACTAGGTTGCAAGATGTCTAAAGCGGTTCTGACCGTAGACAATTTGCAGGTTGCTTTTGCCGCGAATTCAGTCGTGCGAAACGTCAGTTTTCAACTGCAACCTGGAGAAGTTTTGGGCATCGTCGGCGAAAGCGGCAGCGGTAAAAGCGTGACTTGCCTATCAATTCTTGGCCTACTGCAAGGCGCAAATGTTCAAGGCAGCGCTCAGCTTTCAGGGCAAGAGTTAATTGGACTAAATCCGACCGCGCTACGGCAAGTTCGAGGGCAAAAAATAGGCGTTATTCTTCAAAACCCTGCCAGTTTTTTTAATCCGATCGATTCTATCGAGCGCCAATTTATTGAAACCTTACAGTCCCATCAGTCGCTTACTAAGGCGGCGGCTCGTTCAATCGCAGTGGAACAATTAGTTGCCGTTGGCTTGAACGACCCTGAGCGAATACTACGACAGTATTCGTTTCAGCTCAGTGGCGGAATGCTCCAGCGAGTGATGATCGCGATCGCTCTTTCCCTACAGCCCCAAGTCCTCATCGCAGACGAACCTACAACGGCGTTGGACGTAATTACGCAAATGCAAATTCTTGGGCTAATCAAACAGCTTCAGCAGCAGACCCACTGCGCCGTACTACTGGTAACACATGACTTAGGCGTGATTGCGCAGCTCGCCGATCGCGTTGCCGTCATGTGGAACGGTGAGCTAGTCGAGCAGGCCAGCGTTGAGCAATTGTTTGATCAGCCGCAACATGCTTATACGCGATCGCTGCTAGCCTCTCGTCTCACGCTCGCATGGGAGAAAACCGATGACTCTTCTATTGGTGCGCCATGTCACTAAAACCTACCGGCTGCGGCTAGGCTGGAGTGGCAAAACACAGTTAATTCCTGCCTTGCAGGACGTTTCAATTGACCTTTCGCCTGGGAACTGTCTGGGCATCGTTGGCGAAAGTGGCGCTGGCAAAAGTACGCTAGGGCGCATTGTTCTAGGTTTAGAGAAACCTGACTGTGGCGAAGTTTGGTTTCGAGGACAAGCGCTAAGCCAGATGAAACCGCAAGCGTTGCGAGCCGCTAGGCGCGATATTCAAGTAGTCTTTCAAGACAGTTTTAGCGCTGTGAATCCGCGATTCAAAGTCAAAGAAATCGTCAGCGAACCGATTCGCAATTACTGTGAGGTGAGTCTTTCCGAGGCCACTGAACGAACTGTTCAACTCCTAGAAACCGTTGGCTTAACCGCTGCGGATGCGGATAAATACCCGCATCAGTTTAGCGGTGGACAGTTGCAGCGCGTTGCGATTGCCCGAGCGATCGCGCTCAAACCCAAACTAATTGTGCTCGATGAACCGGTCTCTAGTTTAGATATGACAATTCAAGCTCAAGTTTTAGATTTACTCATCGAGCTTAAGCGACAGTTTCAGCTCTCTTATTTGTTAATTACCCACGATTTAGCTGTCGTTGCGTACCTTGCTGATCGCTTCGCCATCATGTACCAGGGAAAAGTTGTTGAATCTAGTCACTCTTTAGATTTAAGCCAGCTACAGCATCCTTACTCACAACAGCTCATCGCGGCTCAGCTTCCTGCTCATCCGCGTGATCGCAAACCATTTACCCTACAAACCCGATGACCACTCAGCTTCCTAGCCCCAACTCTCTCAAACTCGACTGGCAGCACTGGCTGGGCAGTTGGGACAGGCAGCAAAGCGGCTATTTACCTGACCGTGAGTTGCGGTTTCAAGTCATGCTAGATACGGTTTCTTATCTGCTACCCGAATCTTTTACGGCCATTGATTTAGCCTGCGGGCCAGGGTCGATCAGTCAGCGTTTACTAAATCGGTTCCCGCAGGCCAACTGTATCGCGATTGATTACGATCCGGTGCTGCTGGCTATTGGTCAAGGTGTACTAAGCACGATGGGTGATCGCCTGCGCTGGGTCGAAGCCGATTTGACCCAAGGTAGCTGGGTAGAGAGTGTAGGCGAAGCTTCAGTAGATGTTGTTTTAACCACTACAGCGCTGCACTGGTTACCGATTGATAAACTGGTAAATCTTTATCAGCAGCTCGGTCAAATCATTCGTCCAGGTGGCCTCTTTCTCAATGGCGATCACCTTTACTTTCCACCCTACTTAAGTACCTTTCAACGTTTAGGAAAACTAGCGCAGACCCAGCAAGAAGAGCAGGCATTTTCGGTACAAAAACAACAAGACTGGCAGCAATGGTGGCAAGCGATCGCCCAGGAACCTGAACTCAAAGATTTGTTAGTAGAAAGAAACCAGCGCTTTCAGCCTCGATTTACTGAGCATGAGCCGACTCTGGCCATTCATGAAGCGGCGCTGCAAGAAGCAGGATTTCGAGAAGTCAGCACTATCTGGCAGCGATTCGCCGATCGGATTCTGCTTGCTGTGCGCTAGCAAACGTTATTCTTACAAGGAGTACGCCCTACCGACCACATCATCATATAAAAGCTATCTTACTCATGGTTCGCTGAAATAAAAGTGGAGAAAATCAAATAGCCGTAGGCATAATGAAGTCAAGTTATATCAGGGCATAGCGGCTATGGCAGAGCTAATTGGGAACGAGCGGGTGGATGATATTC
>JAAUPS010000020.1 GCA_012033015.1 Phormidesmis sp. RL_2_1 | reverse complement strand
AAGTGGAACCAAAATTAAGTGGAACCAAAATTAAGTGGAACCAAAATTAAGTGGAACCAAAATTAAGTGGAACCAAAATTAAGTGGAACCAAAATTAATATGGAGAAATAAGAACGCAAAAAAAGGGCACATAAACCATGCGCCCTTACAGAAAGACAGTGTGACAGCCTGCTTTAACTGAGGCTGACTTTAACCACTCGATTTTTCTCTTCTTCGGCTTTGGGCAGTGTGAGCATCAAAACGCCGTTTTTGTAGTCAGCCGACACATTTTGGTGATCGATCCGACCAGGCAAAGGCATAACGCGCTGAAACTTGCCATAGCGAAACTCGCTGCGAGCGGTTCCGTTTTCTTCTATCTTGGTTTGCGACTTGCGCTCACCGCTGATTGAGACAGCCTCTGAGGAAGCTTCGATGTTGAGATCATCGGGCTCTAGCCCAGGTACCTCAATTTGAAGATGATAGGCATCATCTGTTTCAGAAAATTCAGCCGCTGGCGTGAACGCCAAGCCCACGCCATTTTTCTGGTTAGCAGGCATGATCATATCGTCAAAAAGACGATTCATTTGCCGTTGAATATCTTCTACTTCACGAAAAGGTTGAAAACGAACAAGTGCCATTTGTTTTACCTCCTACCTTTGTATAAAGTTGTCACGGATAAAGCTGTAATGGCTTACACATAACACTATAGTTTTCCTTTTTATAGGCTTCAAGTTCGGGCCTCTGGGAAAAAACAGGCAGCTTACCGAACTTGTTGTCACCGTGATCGAGTTGCTACAGCGCCCCTATGGCCCATTACAAATAGCTCATCAGCAGTTGCAGCATTCCAGCGATCGCAGATAAAGCAGCCGTTTCAGTCGAAGTGTGATACTCGGTTGTAGGCACCTGCAACGTCGTACCGTTAATTGCCCCTGCGGTTGCCGCTGCAACTCGACCTAACTCAGTGCGTCCCAGCGGAAAAGGCTTTTTACGCGTCTTGTTTTTTCCTGGATATATTCATCTTTAAACCCATAGCTCAGACCCAAAGATTCACAGCGATCTACCAGTTCTTGAGTCATTTCTGCAGAAATGGGCCATTGGCATCTTTATGGCGCAGCGTAATTTGCTGCGCCTCAGCCTCCTCACGATTGGCATAGGGGCTTGTATCTAGCACAATCAAACGCTGCGTCGTCAGACGCTGCCGCTGAAACCACGACAGCGTATACCGCCAGCTTCGCCCAGACTCTTCTTGCGCGGTAAATAACCCCGTTCCTTGAAAGCCGCGCCGGAACAAATAAATAATCATCGCTGCGCTGACCACATTATCTAACTGAGCAGAAATGAGCCCGTCAAAAATTTGCAGCCGATCTAAAAAAGAGACCGGGATACCGGGCTGTAAAAAATCTAGGCCCTCGACTTCAAAAATCAGGTTGCCGCGCTCCGGGCAAATGTAGGAGCGTGTAATCTCCCCTTGGCCCAGGTAAGTGCCTGAGTAGGGAAAATGAGCCTGTACTCGCTGTCCGGCAAAGCGATCTTCAATTTTGCTGAGCATATATTCTGAGGTGGAATCACCCATCACCTCACCCCGATTGCCGTCAATAAAAGCCGCATATTGAAACTCATTAGGCCCAGTGCATAGCAACCCATGGCGATCAACATGGGCCGATAAAAATAAATCATGGGGGCGCTTGCCCTGGGCGACAAGCACCCCGTGATACTGCTGTACATCTAGCTCGATTTCTTCTAACTCCCGCCGCAGCACTCGGAAAAAAGAATCCTCATTGCCGATCACAGAGGGTTCTCGAATGAGGAACTTGAGAATATCTAAAAACTCATCTAGTTCAGGATAAAAGTCATTGTCAGTGACAACAGACCCGAACATTTGCTCCTGAATGGCGAGATCAACAGAAACCATAATCACCTCTTTTAAGGATGAAGGCACGATAAATGTATCGTCCCTGAACTACTAACAGACTATTCATAGACTATTCATAGACTATTTATAGACTACTGGCACCTGAGTGATAGTTCAGTACTTAATGCGATCCTTTTTCGTAGAATCTACATTTTTTTCCAAAAATTCAACGATTTTCCCAGCCACATCTAGCCCTGTTGCCTTCTCGATTCCTTCTAATCCTGGCGATGAGTTTACCTCCATGACCACTGGTCCATGGGCAGATCGTAACAAATCAACCCCTGCTACCCGCAGCCCCATCGCTTTGGCCGCTTGCAATGCGGTACTGCGCTCATCGGGGGTGAGCTTAACTTTCGTGGCATTGCCGCCTCGATGAAGGTTAGAGCGAAACTCTCCGGGTGCGCCTTGGCGCTTCATCGCAGCGACGACCTTACCCCCAATAATAAAGCAGCGGATATCAGCACCTTTTGCTTCTGCAATAAACTCCTGGACTAAAATATTTGCATCCAAGCCGCGAAAAGCCTCAATAACTGATGTTGCCGCCTGATCGGTTTCTGTAAGTACAACACCGATGCCCTGGGTGCCCTCTAAGAGCTTGATGACTAGGGGCGCGCCACCGACAATTCTCAGTAGCCCTTCAATGTCTTTGGTCGAGTGGGCAAAACCAGTCACCGGTAGGCCAATGCCTCGCTTCGACAATATTTGCAAGCAGCGGAGCTTATCACGCGCCCGCGAGATGGCCTGGGACTCATTGCCCACAAACACATCCATCATTTCAAACTGGCGTACTACGGCTGTGCCATAAAACGTATGCGTCGCCCCAATTCGAGGAATAACGGCATCGATATCCACTAGGGGCTGACCTTGATATATCACCTGAGGGCTGTAGGAGGTGATATCCATATAGCAGCGAAGATAATCGATAATTTGTACCGTATGCCCACGCTCTTCTCCGGCCTCTCTCAGCCGACGGGTGGAATAAAGAGAGGCATTTCGCGACAAAATTGCTATTTTCATGTTTGGGTTTCTTTTCGCTTTTGGGCTTTTTTCTTGCGACCTTTGAGTTTGGTTTTAGGCTTGGAACTTTGTAGGTATGATTGGCCAGAGTCAACCAAAAAGCGGCGGCGAATGGCTTGTCTGCCTAACAGCATCCGAAATCCCATTTCGTCGCGGTTGGTCAATGTCAGTTCAATCGGCCATTGATGGACGCCGACGACGACGGTCGTTTGGATGACCGGGCGGCGTTCGGCCTGCCCGCCTGAATTACGGACTTCACGTGAATCGAACAGTTTGGCTTCAGCGGCGACAATTTTTTTTTGGTTGCGCTGAGAAGGATGTACCTTAAAACGCACAAAATCTACGCCGTCGCGCTTAAAAAACTCGATATCAAAAGCATGTAAGGCAGATGAGCGCGCCCCGGTATCAATTTTGGCTTTGACATTGGCAATGTCTAATTCGGGCAGTGCGACCTTTTCTCGCCAACCAATCATGGGTAGGTGAAGGGAGTCAGAAGAGGTCATTATGAAAGATGTCGTAGAGCATATGCGTACAGAAGTAGCAGTTTTTTTAGAGCAGTTTTTAGAGCAGTTTTTTAGGGCAATTTTTTAGGGCAATTTTTTAGAGAAACTTTTTAGAGCAGTTTTTTTAGAGCAGTTTTTTTAGAGCACTGAAAAGGAGTTGTTGAGAGCCATCGCAAGGGTAGTTGTCAGTGCAACTGTCAAGAAAATCTAAGGGTAACCAGGTGGCTTATGGCAGTGTTTTTTCTGGCGAATCAATAGTTTCTCCAATTCAATCCATACAAACAATAGCGTACTGAAGCCCACACAGACTATCAGCTCTTTTAAAGACAAATAGTGGGTGCCAAAGAAATTTCGTAAAAAGGGCACGTAAATCAGCAATAGTTGTAGCACCGTGGTGATGATGACGGCAAGAAGAACGTAAGGATTGGAAAACTGAGACATTTCAATGGCGAGCTGCCGGGTGGAGCGTACGGCGATCGCATGTCCCATTTGCGATAAACACAGCATCGTAAACACCATGGTTTTCCACCGATCAGGATTACCAGGCGTACTGTGGGTGTAGCCATAGGCCCACAGCATTAGTGAAATCGCCAAAATGGCGAAGATAATCCCCACGCGCACCATATACCAGCCTAACCCCCGCGCAAAAATAGTCTCTTGGGGATCGTGAGGCGGCCTATCCATCATATGGGGTTCCGGTGGCTCTAGCGCTAACGCTAATGCCGGGAAACCATCGGTAACCAGATTCATCCACAGTATTTGTAGAGGCGTGAGCGGCACAGCCACAATTGGTAGCAGCAAAGGAGAAAGGGCAATGGTAATCACTTCCCCGATATTCGAGCCGAGAATATACTTTACAAAGCGGCGAATATTGCCATACACGACTCGGCCTTCTTCGGCAGCGGCCACAATCGAGGCAAAGTTGTCATCTAACAGCACCATATCGCTGGCCTCTTTACTCACATCGGTGCCGGTAATGCCCATGGCAACGCCAATGTCTGCCTGTTTTAAGGCGGGGGCATCGTTGACGCCATCACCGGTCATCGCAACCACCTGATGTTGGGCTTGGAGTGCCTGCACGATTCTGAGCTTGTGCTCAGGCGAAACCCGCGCATATACGCTGGTTGTTGGCACCACGGCGGCTAATTCGGCTGGACTCATTGCCTCTATTTGTGGACCGCTACAGGCATCAGCAGTGCTGTCGATGATCCCTAAATCGATGCCTAAAGCCCTGGCGGTCAGGGGATGATCTCCGGTGATCATAATGGGGCGAATGCCCGCTCGCTGACAGCGTTTGACGGCTTCTCTCACTTCTGGGCGAGGGGCATCAATCATGGCGACTAGCCCTAGCCAAATCAGGTTTTGTTCAGCCTCATCTTGGGTGATCTCTTCGGCGCGCTCGGCATCGCTTAGCGGACGATAGGCAAAGCCCAAGACGCGTGCTCCTTGCTGGGCCAAAGATTCCATTTTTTGCAGTAGCGCTTGGCGGCCTGCGTCGGTGAGCGGTTGGCCGCCTTTGCCGCTGCGATCGCACCGTCCTAACAGCAGTTCTGCTGAGCCTTTCGCTAGCACCACAGCGTTGGCATTAATACCGATGCGATTGCCCGCTGGCACCTTTACGACAACACTCATACGCTTACGCTCAGAAGAAAACGGAAACTCGTTTTGTCTAGGAAATTCATAGGCTAAAGGGGCTTTTTCTAGGCCCGCTTTGGCCGCTAAGGTCAATAGCGCTCCCTCAGTCGGATCGCCCACAATCGCCCATTTTTTTTCGCCTTGAGCATGGCCTTCTGTTTGCAGTGCCGCATCATTACAAAGCACACAGTTTAAGAGCAGCAAAGAGAGAGTTGGCTTCTCAAGTGGTGCAATCACTTGATTGCCCAAGCGAAACTCTCCGACAGGTGCATAGCCTTCGCCACTGACGCTGATGTCCCTTTCAAACGGGAGTCCGGCCACATGCAGCGACTGCACCACCATTTTATTTTGAGTCAGCGTACCGGTTTTATCAGAGCAAATGGTCGTCACTGAGCCCAAAGTCTCCACCGCTGGCAGCCGCCGAATCAGTGCTTGACGTTTTACCATCCGCTGAGTCCCAATCGCCAAAGTCACCGTAATCACCGCAGGTAGTCCCTCTGGTACAACTGCAACAGCCATACTGAGCGAAACCGTTAACAGTTCTTCAAAGGCTGACCAGCCCATAGCCATCGTCCCGATCACCACAACCAAGGTAACCAAGGTGAGTGAGCCCGTCACCAACACATTGCCCAATTGCTTAAGTCTTTGCTGTAAGGGGGTTGCCAGCGCTGAGACCGATTGAATCATGGTGGCAATTCGGCCTAGCTCAGTTTCCATGCCGGTGCGGGTAACCAGCATGGTGCCGCGTCCATGAACAATCTCTGTTCCTTGGAAAACTAAATTTTTGCGATCTGCAAGGGCTGTATCTTGAGGAAGCTTTATTTGGGCCTGTTTTTCGACCCCGGTAGCCTCACCTGTCAGGGCTGATTCTCTGGCTTGAAGCGTGGCCGATTCGAGCAATCGCCCGTCGGCTGCCACTTGATCACCCGCTTCTAAAAGGACAATATCTCCAGGGACAAGCGCCTTGGCCGGTAGGGACTGACGCTGTCCATTTCGCAAAACTTGAACGTTCGGGGCTGACAAGACTTTAAGCGCTGCTAGTGCTTTTTCAGCACGGCTTTCCTGAAAGTAGCCCAGTACTGCGTTGAGAATGACAATGGCAAAAATGGCGATCGCATCTTTGGGAAACTTTCCGGCTCGAATATCTAGCAGCGCAGCGACAATAGCTACCCCAATGAGCATCAGCAACATCACATCGGTAAACTGATCGAGCAAAATTTGCCAGCGACTGCGCCCACTCGTTTCTTTGAGCTGATTGAGCCCGTATTCAGCCTGTCGTTGTTCTGCTTGTTGCGTTGTTAATCCCCTAGCAGGATTGGCCTCTAGCACCTGCACCGTCTCATCAATATCGAGAGTATGCCACTCGTGAACCGATGTTTGAGCTGATGCCATAGAAAAAACTCTACATATCTTTAATCCATAAAAAAGTGTATAGCAACTTTTTGCAATTACCCTCTATCTAAAAGCTTCTATTCTAAAAGCTTCTATTTCTTTCTATTTCTATAGCGTGCGCCGGATGCATTCGGTATAGGCGCTAAAGATTCCGTCAGTAAGCCTGTATTCAAGCCAAGTGACAAACGCTA
Source organism: Phormidesmis sp. RL_2_1 (assembly GCA_012033015.1). Lineage (GTDB taxonomy): Bacteria > Cyanobacteriota > Cyanobacteriia > Phormidesmidales > Phormidesmidaceae > Phormidesmis. The sequence goes on along the minus strand of JAAUPS010000020.1, from coordinate 27,802 downwards.
TAAATCAAATGCTTAACACCCGAGGAAAGCCATTCACCCTTTCCTCAGATACGTTTTGTTATAGCCATTGCCAGTGCATGTGACGATGGCTGACCACATAGCTCTGTACGCTCTGTAGGCTCTGTACGCTCTGTACGCATCAATGGTTGCGCCTATTGATTTTCACCTACTGATAAGGTGTAGAGCTATGTGGCAAGGGCTATAGTCTACAACTCGGCAGAGCGGCAGATTGGCCAAGTGACATCTGCCGAGTTGTAGCTCTGCTGACTGACAGCATTTACGCATGAAGTCATGCTGAAGTCATACTGTATGTGCTGCGCTCACCTCGATACCATTCACCCGAGCGCACACCTCCTGAGAGAACATTAGAAACTCGGTTACGCGCTTTGAGGTACTGAGCCTTTGGCATACCGTCTTTAAAGAGTGCTGCCATTACTTCAGCAATTTTGAAGCCTTTGCTGGGCTGAGTTTCTAGTATTAGCCTGACCGCTTCTGGAATAGATTGATTTCTCACGCCGGGACGGGCATATTTTTGCCAATCGGCGGCTCTTCCATCTTTCTTTTTCTGTGTCGTGACTCTGGTCGTGACTCGGGTAGACCCTTTGGCAGAACTTTTAGTAGACTCTTTGGCGGTACGCTTAGAAGCAGCCTTTTTCGGGGTAGTTTTCGCCGTCGCCGTCACAGCGGGTGCTGGCGAATCTGCTGCTGCTTCATGGGCTGCTTCATGGGCTGCTTCACTGGCTGCTTCACTGGCTGCTTCACGGTGAGAATCTTCTGAATCGGGGGGTGTCGTCGCCGTTGCTATACCCAATGGCATAGCACTCTCGGTCGTTTCGGTATCGGGTGTGCTGCCAAAAAGAGGAAGCACCGCACGGACACCGTTTAATTTCCCACGAATTGCTTCAAGCTGCACGATGAGAGCCTCTTCTTGAGCGACAAGATCTGACTCTATCTCGATCAGCTGTGGTAGTACAGTTGCTGGCATGTGTATAAGTTGTAAACGTCTTTTTACTGTAGTCAACAATATTAGCTTATTCTTCTTCTATGAAACATACAATTGAATAAAATATTGTCGAGCAGTTCAGTTGATATAGTCGAATATCGATCTAAATATCTATTTAGATTAGAAACTACAGAAACTACTGAAAACTTACTATGGAAAACTCGTGATCGCTGATTTAGCAATCACAGTCGATCACAGTTTGTTATCTTACTTAAGCAAACGCTTTATCAAAAGCATAATTTACCAGCTCCAAATTATGCTGGAGTTACTGATTCAAGCTTTTGCAAGTTTGGATGTTTTAAGCTTTGCTGTTGGTGTGCGATCGTGCAACGTTGGCAGGCACTGTTGAACGCATTGGTTTGCAGGTAGAACGCCAGCAGGTTGTCAACGAGGATTCGGCTGCCAACATTGATGCCAAAGTTGTTGAAGTATACATTCTGCTTGATCACGCCGCTAGCCCAGCCATTGCAAATTTCACTAATTTTCAGCGATCGCAACGGTTGAAACCGACTGAAACTGACTGAAACTGACTGAAACCGACTCATTGGCAATTGTGATTATGACCGGGGCTTCTGGCGCTGGCACAACCCTCCTATTAACCTTAATCGGGGGATTCGCGCCGCTCAGTCAAGGTAGCCTCAACGTCGTTAATCATAAAATTGTCGGTGCTAATGAGAACAAAATCTGGCCAAACAACAAGGCTGCACTATCTTGCTTGTCACCCACGACACTATCTTGCTTGTCACCCACGACAATTGTATTTTAGCTCGGCAGATGTGGGACAACATCGCCTGATAAAGCCAGTAAACCGCCAGTAAAGCGCCAGCAAACCGTCAGCAAACAATAAGAAGCAGTAAGCTAAAATAAACCACAGTCGGCTTAACGTTTGCTTTGTGCTCACACCCAAAATCTTAGAGATTTATCGACCAGACGGCAGCCGGTTTTTGACTTTTGCCTAGGACTACTCAGCCGCTTGAGCAGTCCTAGCAAAAGCAGTATGTTTAGCTGCTCGTTTAAAGGCGTTAGGCATTGATCCATCATCGGTGTAACAGCGAAGACCCATGCCACAGCTTCCGCTCCGTCAACTGCTCGAAGAAATGGCTCACCAGCCTAAGCTGGTGAGCTTTCCTACCGATACCGTTCCAGCCTTAGCGGCTCGCCCCGAACATGCTGAGCTGATTTATGCGGCTAAGCGCCGCCCACCCGAAAAACCCTTGATACTGATGGGTGCCTCTTTGATAGATTTACTCCCCTATGTGGCGGGCAGCCCCCATGAGCAAGCGATTTGGCAGGCTGTTGTCCGCCAGCATTGGCCCGGTCAACTGACGTTAGTACTGCCCGCTAGCGCGATCGCACCCAAAACCCTCAATCCTCAAACCTCAACTCCTCAAATCTCCAAGGCCCAAATCTCCAAGGCCCAAACCTCTCATGGCCAACCCGCCGGAACTCAGTTAAACACTCTAGGTATTCGCGTTCCCAACCATCCTGTTGCCTTAGAGCTACTCTCTCACACTGGCCCATTAGCAACGACTAGTGCCAACATCTCTGGGCAACCGCCGCTGACATCGTGGGCCGACATCACTCAGACATTTCCTGATATCCTCACCCCGCCGGTGGATACTTTTGAGCAAGCTGATGAAATCAGCGGTCAGCCATCAACCGTGATTAAATGGACTGGCGATGACTGGCAAGTATTGCGCCAAGGTAAAGTGAAACTTTAAATGGAAACTTTCATACTGAGATAGGCTCAGGTACTCTGATGAATCGTGACCCATCCACTGTAAATTTCAGAGAACAAGATTCTGGCCCATCAGATTCTGGCCCATCAGATCCTAGCACTCATCTTAGGCTGGCTTACCAGCGGTTGCTAGCTTTAGAGCGATTTAAGAGTGGTTTTTTGGCGCGTACTTCCCATGAGTTGCGATCGCCCATCAACACCATTGTCAGTCTTCACCAACTGATATTAGAAGACTTGTGCGAGAGCCCTGAAGAAGAAAAAGAATTTTTGCAACAGTCCAAAGCAGCAGCCCTTAAAATGCTGGCACTGTTTGATCAAATTACAGCCGTATCCAAGCTCGATGTAGGTCGAGAGCCACCCCAGCTAGAACCTGTAGATTTAAGCCTGTTGCTGCCCGAAGTAGAACTGCTCACAACCCTACAGGCCGCTAATCAAAACGTCCGATACACCGTCGCATCACCAACCGATGAAATCGAGGTATACACCGACCGCAAATGGCTGCAAAATATTTTAGTGAGTTTGATTGAAGATGCCATCCCTCACACCAAAACCCTGCAGCTTTTAGTAGAGCAGAATGCACAGTCAGTCGCCGTTGTGATTGAGTGCGATGGCACAGATGCTCCTGCTAGTAATCGTACGGCTGCTGGCTTACAGTCCCAATTAGAGAGCGTTGCAGAAAGTGCCAATTTTGATTTGATAGACTCGTCTAATACTGAAGAGATTGGCACTGAAAACATCGATAACCTCCGACTCTCCACCGCGCTGATATTAGCAACGGCTGACATCGCTTTGCCTGTGATCAAAGGTGAGTTTGCCATTGCCCCCCATTCTGAGGCATCCGATCGGACTTGCTTACGATGCATTTTTGCTCTGTTAGATTAAACGCAAACATCAGAACACGCAAACATCAGAACACGCAAACATCAAAATATGACTGCCCCCTCCCCACTGCCTACCGAAGCAGAGCATTTCAAAGGTCGTTATCAGCCTTGGCTCGGCTTAGCTTTTTTCCTCTTAGGTGCGACAACCACCACCCTAAACCTATGGGCAATGCTGCTCAGCGGTGAGTTAAAAGGTGCCATTGTCGTTGGCGCTTTGCTCACTATCATCGGTGTTTTGTACTTAAATCGTCCCTACTTTGCCCTTGCCCCTAACCGCCTGACCATTTACAACCTCATCGGCAGCGCCGTCAACCGCTATTCCTTCGAGTCTTTTAGCCAGATCAAAATAGAAAATGGCAGCGTCTTGATAGACAGCAGCTACCCCAACGAACCTCCGCAAAAGGTCAAAATCACACCTTGGATGGTGCGTTCAGCGGACTGGAAAAGGCTCAAGGCCATTGCATCAGTCCATACATCAGCCAATACATCAGTCAATACATAAGCCAAGTTATAGCCAGGAAACCTCAATACCCGACTATTTTAGTCGGGTATTCTTGCTGCGTCATGTCCGGCATGTTAGCATCAGCTAACTCAAATTCGTGGCAGGTACCTATCACTGTTATTTGCCGGGTCGCTTAGGGCATTTACATTGGCTGAAACCAATGGGCTACAACCTTTGTAGAACAACGGGCAACCTGACTAGCAAAGCATCGGGATCTATCCTGATATCTAGATCTGCATATGGCTAGATCTGCATATGGTTAGAGCTGCACATTCCTAAATCTGCCTGCTAAATCTGCCTGCTAAATCTGCTCTGTTCGTTTTTCAGCCTTTTTCCCAACCAGTTCTAGAGGGTTAGTATCCATGACTCAAGCTATCGATAGACTCATCGCCTCCCAAAAAACATTTACCGCGCTGCAGTGTAAAGAGTGCGGTGAACAGTACGATCTTGGTGCAAAGCACGTCTGTGAAGATGTTTGCTTTGGCCCTTTAGAAGTCGCCTATGACTATGAAGCGATCCAACGTCAGGTCTCGCGCGAAATTATCGAAGCTGGCCCTCATTCCATCTGGCGCTACAAAGCCTTTTTGCCTGTAGAAACCGACAGCCCTATTGACGTCGGCACCGGTCTGACACCTTTGGTCAAAGCCAATCGCTTGGCCCGTCATTTGGGTCTAAAAAGTCTCTACATCAAAAACGATGCGGTTAACATGCCCACTTTAAGCTTTAAAGATAGGGTGGTCTCGGTAGCGCTCACTCGGGCAAAAGAACTGGGCTTTTCTACTGTTTCTTGTGCCAGTACAGGTAACTTAGCGAATTCTACTGCCGCGATCGCAGCCCATGCGGGCCTAGAATGCTGCGTCTTCATCCCTGCTGATCTAGAAGCAGGTAAAATTCTCGGCACCTTGATCTACAACCCCACCTTAATGGCTGTCAAAGGCAACTACGATCAAGTCAACCGCCTTTGCTCCGAAGTCGCCAACACCCACGGCTGGGGCTTCGTCAACATCAATCTGCGGCCCTACTACTCCGAAGGCTCCAAAACCCTTGGCTTTGAAGTTGCTGAACAGCTTGGCTGGCAACTCCCCGATCATGTTGTCGCACCTTGCGCCTCTGGCTCTCTATTCACCAAAATTTACAAAGGCTTCAATGAGTTTGTCAAAACCGGCCTAGTCGAAGACAAAGCCGTCCGCTTTAGTGGTGCCCAAGCCGAAGGCTGCTCACCTATTTCGCAAGCCTTTAAAGAAGGTCGAGACTTTATTACCCCCGTGAAGCCCAACACCATTGCCAAATCAATTGCCATCGGCAACCCCGCAGACGGCATGTACGCCCTAGATGTAGCCCGTAAAACCAACGGCAACATTGAAGATGTGACAGATGCTGAAATCATTGCGGGCATGAAGCTACTGGCTGAAACCGAAGGCATCTTCACCGAAACCGCTGGCGGTACCACCATTGCCGTCCTCAAAAAGCTCGTAGAGGCCGGTAAAATTGATCCCGATGAAACCACTGTCGCCTTCATTACTGGCAATGGCCTCAAAACAACAGAAGCTGTACAAGGCTACATCGGTGAGCCCCTCACCATTGAGCCCAAGCTAGACAGTTTTGAGCGAGCTTGGGAGCGAGCTAACACCCTCAACCGCCTAGAGTGGCAGCAACCCAGGTATAATCTTGTTTTGTTTTTATTGCCTTCCAAACGTTTAGTCAACCCCAAAAGAGATATGGCCGTTAAGGTTTTAATTCCAACTCCCCTACAAAAGTTCACCAATGACGAAGCTGCCATTGAGTGCGATGGTGGCAACATTGGTGAACTGATGGATACCCTAGAAAGCAAATTTCCAGGGATCAAAAAGCGTCTTTGTGATGAAGATGGCGAGCTTCGTCGTTTTATTAACTTCTACGTCAACAGCGAAGATATTCGCTTTTTGGATAACAAAGAAACAGTGCTCCAAGATGGCGATGAAGTCAGCATTGTGCCTGCCGTGGCCGGTGGCTAGGTCAGCTAAGGCGCTAGGCAAGGTTCAAAAATGCCCGATTTAAGGTAAAACTCGCAGCCCGAAATAGAGCACCATTAATGGACCATCATCAATAGACCATCATCAATGGTGGTCTATTTTGGGCTGATTTCACCAGTTCCTACGGTCTTTGAAACCGCTCAAAGCCTAGCACCTTGAACCCATAGAACACGTCACAATGTCAGCTTCTTCTGCTGTTTCAACACATCTAAAAATACTTTAACAGCGGGGGCAGGGGGCGTATTGGCCAATATGGCAGCGCCAATCACGCGTTTGAGCCGCACAGGGAGCGATCGCACATAGACCCCATCGGGAATGGGCAGCGCCGCTAGCCTCGGCAGCACTGCCGCCCCCAAGCCTGGGCCACCATACTGACAATGGTCGAATCTTCTTTAATCACATAGCCCACCTCAAAAGGCTGTCCGCACTTGGCCCAATGATCACGCACCGCGCTCGTACATTCTGCATAGTTAAACAAAATAAACGAGTAATTAGCGAGATATCCCCAAGTTAGCTCCTCTGGCGGCGCCGGTTCTACCTTGGGCAGCAAAACAACATACTCATCTCGAGCGATTTCCACCGTCGTAAACTCTTCTGAACGCGGCAGTGGAATTAGGCCAATATCTGTTTGACCTTCTCGCAAAGACTGTTCGACCCCTGCTGGATCAAGTTCTTCAAGGGTCACTTCTACGTAGGGAAACTGGTGACGAAAGCGGGCAATATTAGCAGGTAATAAATGGGTAGCTGCACTGCGAAAAGACGATATTCGCAGGCGACTTTTATACAGCCCCTTCTCCACATTGACCTCATATTCTATGTGTTCTTTGAGATCGAGTATCTGCTGTGTGTGCTTGATCACCCGCTCGCCGACCGGTGTAAGTTTAGCCCCAAAACGCCCCGCGTCAGCAACACCACCCCTAGTTCAGCTTCTAAAGCAGCCACTGCCCGACTCACCGCCGATTGAGACACCTCTAAGTTAATTGCAGCATCCGAAAAAGTACCCTGTTCTGCCACTGCAGAGAGAACCTCAAGATGGAATATGTTCATAGCTGACTTCTATTCGCTTTACGCATAGATGTACACCTGTAGACGGTTTGATTCTAAATATTGCTAAAGCTAAAGTAGCAACAATTCATTAAGCACATTCTTTTGAGATTCTTTTGAAGTTCTTTCACGGTTCTTTTAAGAAAATGGCTTTTGGGCCAGCGCCTTTTTCAGGTCAATCGCTTTTTTTATCCTGCTCCTTTTTTTAGCAAACATTTTCTTCGCCAACATTTTCTTCGCCAATATTTTCTTCGCCAATATTTTACGGGGTTCCTATGTTCGAGCTACTTCAGTTCCAAAAGTTCAGAGACACACCTAGCGTTCAATTTTTCGACATTACCGTGCCTTCCTCCAATGCCCGCGATTTGGTGTGTCACACAGGCCCAGCCGTAAGCCCAAACAATGCTAAAGACAGCAGTTGGCAGTTTTACCTGCACGCCCGCCAGGAAGATAATTTATTGGCGCTTTCAGGAGGACGGACGTTTCATTTGATCAATTTTGAATGGGAATGCCCCTATCATGTCGTTCGGTTAGATGCTAACCGCCATATTTTGCGCATTCCCCCCGGCACCTTCCATCGCTCCGAATCAGATCCCAATGGTTCTTTGGTGATTAACCAAGCCGTCCGCACTGAAAACGCCAATGTTCACAACGAATTTAGAGTGTATAACAGCGGTGAAATTCCAAAGCTAAAGCAGCTATTAAACTCCGGGCTGCAACCTCAGTATCATGGCTTTGAAGTAGAGTATCTGCGGGCAGCCTAAGGCCGTGCCGTAGCAGTTTTGCTAACGATCTTTGTAGATAGCTTTGAGTAGATAGCTTTAAGTAGATAGCTTTCAACAGTCGTGCAGCCAAGGTCACGGACTAAAAGTAAGGGAGTCCTCATATAGGGCTCCTTTTTTGCTGCTCTTGCAAAGTCAAACCCTGGTCTAACGAGAACGATAAATCACTGTCCCCCGATCAAGCCACACAGTCTTAATATAGATAAATAGGAAAAATTAGGTACATTTCATCGCAGGTAGCCTTTGCCATGACTCAGCCCAATTCAGCAAACGTCGCTCAACCTTCTGTTCAAGCCGAAAATTCCCTGGACAGGGTGTTGATTTTTGACACCACGCTGCGCGATGGCGAGCAGTCACCGGGGGCAACTATGAACGTCGCTGAAAAGCTAGCGGTGGCAAAGCAACTGGCGCGGTTGAATGTGGATATTATCGAAGCGGGCTTTCCGTTTGCCAGTCCGGGTGACTTTGAGGCGGTGCAGACGATTGCAGCGGAAGTCGGAACGCCCCAGGGGCCGACGATTTGTGGCCTAGCGCGGGCAACCAAAGGAGATATTGAAACGGCGGCAAGGGCGATCGCACCAGCGGCAAAAGGCCGCATCCACACCTTTATCGCCACCTCCGATATTCACATGAAGTACAAGCTGAAAAAATCGCGCCCTGACGTGCTTGCGATTACCGAAGAGATGGTAGGTTATGCCAAAAGCTTTACGAACGATGTGGAGTTTTCGCCGGAAGATGCGGGTCGCAGCGAGCCTGAGTTTTTGTATGAGGTGTTAGAGCGGGCGATCGCCGCCGGAGCCACTACGTTAAATATTCCTGACACGGTCGGCTATCTTACCCCCAGTGAATTTGGTGATTTGATTCGCGGGATCAAAGCCAATGTCGCCAATGTCGATCAGGCGATTATTTCGGTTCATGGGCATAACGATTTGGGGCTGGCCGTAGCAAACTTTTTAGAGGCGGTCAAAGCCGGGGCGCGGCAGCTAGAGTGCACCATTAACGGCATCGGTGAGCGCGCTGGCAATGCCGCTTTAGAAGAACTGGTCATGGCGCTACATGTGCGCCGCCAGTACTACAACCCGTTCTTTGGCTTACCCCCCGAATCAGAAGCCCCTTTAACCCATATCAATACCCGCGAACTCTACAAGTCTTCGCGATTGGTATCCAATATGACGGGGATGTTTGTCCAACCGAACAAGGCCATTGTCGGTGCCAATGCCTTTGCCCATGAGTCAGGCATTCATCAAGACGGCGTGCTGAAAAACCGGCTCACCTACGAGATTATGGACGCCCAAATGATTGGCTTAAATGACAATCTCATTGTGCTAGGCAAACATTCCGGTCGCAATGCCTTTCGCACCCGGCTCAGTGAGCTAGGGTTTGAGCTGAGCGATCAAAACTTAAACAAAGCATTTTTACGCTTTAAAGATATTGCCGATAAGAAAAAAGAAATCAGCGATCGCGATCTAGAAGCGATTGTAAACGACGAAATTTTGCAGGTCGCCGAGCACTTTAAGCTCTCTTTGGTACAGGTTTCCTGTGGCAGTAACGCCCAGCCTACTGCCACGGTTACTATGCGGATGCCAGATGGGACAGAACTGACCGATGCTTCCATCGGCACTGGCCCAGTTGATGCTATCTATCGAGCCATTAACCGCATCGTAGATATTGAAATGATCTGATTGAATATTCTGTTCAATCGGTCACCGCAGGCATAGATGCCATGGGAGAAGTCACCATTCGCCTGCGCCACGGCGAGAGGATTTACTCTGGTCATGCGGCCAATACTGACATCATTGTCGCTTCAGCCTATGCCTACATTAACGCCCTTAACCGGCTCTATACAGCCCTGCAATCAGGCGCTTCTATCCATCCTCAGCGCAGCGAAAAAGTCCCTGCCGGTACAGGTGTGTAAAATTGCTCTTGGCGTATACAATCGCTCTCTCAAATTAGCCCATTCTATTGGCCCGTAGAATTGGCCCGTAGAATTGGCCCATAGAATTGGCCCGTAGAATTGGCCCAGATTCTTTCACTTTCTCCACCGCCTGAATGTTTTCCGAGCTATAAAGCGACATGTCTACTCCTTTTGATCCTGATATTCACCTGCGCAAGCACACCCCTGAAGTTGCTCAATTTCAAACCATTTTGCAGCGGCTGCAGCAAAAAATGTCGCACGATCAGGTGGTGCAAAATACCACAGATGAGCTGAGAACCTCTCTGCAAGTCGATCGCGTTGTGCTCTACCATTTTACAATCAGTGGGAAGGCCAAGTTACCTTTGAATCGTTAAGCGATCCAAGGCTTTCTATTTTGGGCTCGACTGGGCCAAATCAATGTTTTAACGATGAGTATGCGGCGCTATATTTAGCAGGTCGGGTGCGGGCGATCGCCAATATCAAAACCGAACCCATTGAGCCTTGTCATCGTGAGTTTTTGCGTCATATGCGGGTGCGGGCCAATTTAGTCGTCCCGATTTTGACCCATCAAGGGCTGTGGGGACTGCTAGTCGCTCATCATTGCCAACACCCTAGACCCTGGTCAGAGCCTGAGATACAACAAATGCAGCAAGGTGCCTTGGTGCTGGCAACCGCATCTTCAATTCAAAGCAGCCATTAATTTATCGCCGTCAGTAGGGGCTTGAACAAATTTCTACTTTGCGCTCAGGGCAGCCTGGTAAGCGTGCCATCCACCATACTGGGTGATTTCTCTTTTACCTTCTACCGTCAGCGGCTCACCAATCACACCTAAGACTTCTTCGCCATCTTCAAGCGTCACTTTGCCAATGGCCAAACCGGGCGGCTCTTGAGCAAGGATAAGGCCCAAACCCGACAAGGGGACTTGCCATATTTCTAAGGCAACAGCAATGCCCCCTGCTTTTACCCTCATCATGGCGGGATAAAGATCATCAATCGACCAAATTCGATAGGTCGGCTGAGTCTTTGCTTCTCGTTCAAAAACCGCGCCGACATTCAGCATATTCGCATTGAGCGAAAGCCCTCTCATCAACGTGCCATTCACCGCCAGCTTCAAAGTCTTTTCCATTGATTTGCTCCTCAACAGACGCTACAGCGCTAATTCTCCTTTCCCAAAGCACCGGGCGTACCGCTAATCGTTTTCTGTGGCGAACAAGTGATGATCATAATCATCAATGTCAAAATGTATGGCGCGGCATTAAACAAATAGTAGTAGGAATCTATCCCAATAGATTGAAACGCTGGCCCAATCGCTTGGGCTCCACCAAAGAGCATGGAAGCCCACAAACACTGCACCGGATTCCAACGAGCAAATATGACCAACGCTACAGCCATCAGCCCCTGACCGCTAGAAATTCGCTCTGTCCATACCCCAGGATAGTACAGCGATAGGCAAGCGCCGCCAATGCCTGCTAAAAAGCTGCCAGCCATAATGCTGAGCATTCGCACCCGAAAGATAGAAATACCCATCGCCATTGCCGCTTGGGGGCTATCACCCACCGCTCGGACATACAATCCCCAACGGGTAGCGCGGAAAAACCACTGTAGTAACGGTGCGATCGCCACACCTAACAAAAACAACGGACTCACCTTTAGCGCCGACTGCAACTGGGGCGAACTGCTCCAAGCACCCCAGTTAAACGTAAATAGCTGGGGCGTCTTGGGGCTGAATAAACGGCTTGCCCCAAAAGAAAGCCAGCCCACTGCCCAAAATAATCATCGCAATACCGGTGGCCACATCATTCACCCGAGGCTGCTGCGACAGCCACCCATGAATCGCCCCAAGTACCATCCCGGTGCAGCCAGCGGCTAATACGCCTAGCCACGGTGCCCAAAATGTACCGACGCTGGTTTGGGTTAAATAGGACACGCCATAGGCACTCATGGCTCCCATTAACAGTGTTCCTTCGAGTCCCAAATTAATTTTTCCGCTTTTTTCAGTGATACATTCGCCCAAGCTGACGAACAAAAAAGGCGCGCTCCCTCGCAACATGCCTGCGATGATGCCGAGGGGGATGCCCCATAGTCCTAGGGAGTCTGTTGTCATGGGGAAAGGGGGGAAAGAGGGCAGGTAAAAAGAAGGAGGGAAAAGGAAAAAAGGGGAGAAATATCTTTTTTTTTGAGGGAGGTTTTAGGTGGTGGGGGGGGCGGGTTCTTGGAGCCAGGGAATTTTGCCGTAGAGGGAATCGCTGTACAGGACGCAGAGGAAGACGATGCCTTGGAAGACTAATACAGTGGCGTCGGGGAGATTGTGCGATCGCTGCAAAATGCCGCCGCTCGCTAAGATGCCGCCCAACAATATCGCGACCAAAATGGTCGCCAGCGGATTGTGGCGCGAGACAAATGCCACCAAAATTCCCGCATAGCCGTAGTTAGAAACCAAAGACTCATTCACTCGCTTTTGCACTGCCGCGACTTCCACCATGCCCGCTAGTCCAGCAGCAGAGCCACCCAAAAAGCAAACGGCCAAGGTGAGCTTGCCCACCGCTAGTCCGGCGATCCGGGCAGCACGAATGTTGCCCCCAGCGGTGCGCGCGGCGAAGCCAAAGGTGGTGCGCTGAATTAAAAAGTAGGCCAAGACACACACCACAATGCCATAGAGCAAACCGTAATGAATCCTTGTGCCAGCTAAAGTGCCTAGGACATTGGCCGGATCAAGGGCCGCTGAAGAGGGTTTGGTGACAAAGCTGACATCGCGCAGTGGGCCTTCTACCAAGTGGTTCATAAATGCGATCGCAATATAGTTCAACAACAAACTGCTAATCGTTTCATTCACCCCCCGATAGTGGCGTAGCGCCCCGGCCAACATAATCCACACCCCTCCAGCAACCATGCCAGCCACAGCCATCGCCACCTGCACCAGCAGCGGTGGCAGCGCCGTACCCAACAACAACCCCATCATCATCGCGGCGAGGCCACCGATGACCAGCGCCCCTTCATTGCCAATGATCACCAGCCCCAACCGCGCAGGTAAGGCCGTACAGAGCGCTGTCAGCATCAGCGGTGCTGCCCGAATTAGCGTGTTTTGCCAAGCACTCCACCGGCCAAAGGCCGCCTTGTAAATAGAGCCATACACCGCCAAGGGATTGGCCCCTGACAAGGCGCAAAAGCCACCAAAAAGAATCAGCGCGACCACCAGCGCCGCCACCGGCAATAAAACAGCTTCTAAAGAGCTACGCCAGCGAGATAACAGTCCTAAAGAGGGTTCTAATTGTATTGTCATCAGCCCTCTGTGCTGCCTTTAACACCCTCGATGAGCCAATCCATTGTCTCCAGCTTTATATCTTGTTGTGTGTACTCAGTTCCGGCTGCCAAAACCTCTTTTCCCTGATTGTCCTTGAGTTCTCCTTTGTAAATCACCAGCGATTGGTCTATCAACTGTTGTTTGGCCGCCTCTGCATCTGCTTTTGCAGCTTCGCTCACGGCTGCCCCATAGGGTGATAGCTTACAAAACTTATCTGCTAGCCCACCGCGTAGAATATGATCAATATCTCCTGCCATCAGTGACTTACCTGCGACAAACTGCTCACCGAGGGAGGTGTATATACTCACCCAGTCCCACTCAGCCCCAGTCAGGTAACCTTTGGGTGCCAAAGACGACTGATTAGCATGGTAGCCCGATGAATAAATCCCTCGCTTTTCAGCCGTCTCGATCACTACTTTAGGACTATCCACATGGCAATTCACCACGTCTATACCCTGGTCGGCCATACTATTTGTTGCTTCTGCTTCTTTGACTGGCAGCGCCCAATCTCCCGTGAAAATCACCTGAGTTGTCGCCGCAGGATTAATCGATTTTGCCCCTAGGGTAAAACTGTTGATGTTGCGTAGCACTTGGGGAATAGGTTTGGCTGCTACAAAGCCTAGGTTACCTGCTTTAGACATATGTCCTGCAACCACGCCCGCTACATACTGAGCTTCATCAATATAGCCAAAGTAGCTGCCCACATTCTCAGGTGTAACGCCTTCTTCATACAGTCCCCCCGCGTGGAAAAACTGCACTTCTGGAAACTCTACCGCTAACTCCAAAATATACGGATCAAAATAGCCAAAAGAAGTCGGGAAAAGCACCGTAGCGCCATCGACTTCAATCATACTGCGCATGGTTTCGAGCACCGCAGCCGTCTCGGGTACGCTGGCTTCTTCTACAATTTTAATCCCCGGTACGGTAGCCATTGCCTGTGCACCTTCGGCATGGGCCTGGTTGTAGCCAAAGTCATCTTTTGGGCCTACGTAAATAAAGCCGACAACAACATCACCAACCGCCGCTGCACCTGTATCGGAGGCCGTATCAGCAGCAGTATCGGCAGCAGGTGTACAGCCACTGAGCTTAGTTGCCGCCCCAAAAGCGCTGGTCGCTAGCAAAGCGCGAATCATTTGGCGACGAGAAAATGATGGAAACCGATGATGGGGCATAAAAATTCTCCTGGCAAAAATAGGATTATACAAGGCTAACGCCTGATCGTTAGAGCCCGCTCTGGTGCAAAGGTCAAGTCTTGATCTGCTCTACAAATTTGGGAATTTATGTGTTCTTCTAAGACCTCCTCTCAAGACCTCCTCTCAAGACCTCCTCTCAAGAATTGTGAAAAGGCGGCGCTTTGTTTGTATCGTAGATATCACTTTACTGAATTTCTCAGATCTGGCTGTTTACCTAGACCCATACCCTAGACCCATGCCTCACCAGGGTATAGGATTCTATAGTCATGAACGATTTATTTCCCCTAACTGCGGCGCTTAAAGCCTTAGCAACACTCTCTCAATCCGTACTTTTTCCTACTATTGAGACATCTGAAATATCACCTCAGGCACCGCCTGCCCTCAGCGGTTGGTCACTTGCCGGACGAGATCCTGCCGTGCTCAGCCAGATGATGCCGCTGATGAAGCTAGGCTACGATCACTACTATCGGGTCAGTAGTGATGGCTGGGAAAATATTCCCCATGAAACGCCTGTAATGTTTGTGGGCTCTCATAATGGCGGACTTGCTGCGCCCGATATGCACATGATGCTCTATGAGTGGTGTCTTCGGTTTGGCAGTGAAAAACCGCTGTATGGTCTGATGCATCCCAGTGTGTGGAAGGTTTTTCCTATGCTGGCTCGCTTGGCGACTCAAATGGGTGCGGTGCGGGCACATCCGCGCATGGGCTTAGCAGCGCTCAATGCTCAGGCCAGTATTGTGGTGTACCCTGGGGGGGCGCAGGATGTGTTTCGGCCTTATACCATGCGCCATAAAATATATTTTCATAACCGCAAGGGCTTTATTAAGCTGGCGCTCCAAAAGGGCGTGCCGATTGTGCCGATGATTTCAGATGGGGCCCATTCTACCTTGATGGTGTTGACCGATATTTACCCCCAGCTTCAGCAACTGCACAAGTTGGGAATGCCTTGGTTGTTTGGGGTTGATCCAGAGGTTTTCCCGATTTACTTAGGTCTGCCTTGGGGCCTTTCTGTTGGCCCCTTGCCCAATTTGCCGCTACCACTACAGTTACACACTCGCATTTGTCCGCCGATTCGCTTTGAGCACTATGGCACTGCGGCCGCGCGCGATAGCCTGTATGTGGAGGCTTGCTATCAACAGGTTATCGACCAAATGCAGTTGGCGTTAGATCATTTGGTGGCGCAGCGGGCCGGAGCAACTGAGCACAGTGCTTAATCCATCAGTCCGGCTCGTCGGGCAGCATGTTCTATCTGCATCCTTAAATCTTTACTAGCAAAGTCAGAATGCATCCTTACTTTGCTCTAAAGTGTTTTATCTGAGTCAAGCAACCCAAGCTATATTGCTTGTTGTTAATACTGTATATAGGCTGGGCTAGTTGGTTCTGAGTAGATGTTAAGTTTAAAGCAACAACAAGCTTGCTGAGAATTTTGATGATACAGATGATACAGGGAATATGGCCCATTTAGACAACTCAGCAATGGCGATCGCAACTTTTAAAGATCGCCTAGATCGTTTAAAAATCGTCTGAAAATTGTCTAAAAATCGCCTTCGGCTACTTGAAACACGCTCAGGCCGAGCGATCGCCACATTTCAACTACACTAGTCCTGTCGTCGAATACTGCAATCACGTTAAACTTACCTTCTAAGTGCTGTCGGTAAATCTCTTCTTTGACGATGGTATCTTTACGAGCATCGCCACAGGCTCTCATATGTAAGGCGGCGTATTGCACACCGTGCTGTTTCAGCCAGGCGGCTGTCATTGCGCTTGCATCGTCAGTTCTACCCGAGATCACAATAATTTTGTGGGTTTCTTGCCACTTTAAGATGGTCTGTAGTACGGGCAGGTTGGGTTGATCGCGATCGCATTTACTCCCATCATAGGGACTGCGATCGCCGATTAAAGCCAACGTCCCATCCATATCAACTACAATTACATCGGCTAGGGCATCATTATAGGCGGGCGCTACTGCCTTAGGCGCAATAAACTGCCGGTACATCTGCATAATCACATCTTTGCCCACCGATGCCTGACGGCCCAAATCTCGGCGGATACATTCTTTGACAGGAACAGCCAAAAAGCTATCATTCACCTCGACAATCGCTTGGCCTTTGACCAGCTCGGTAATGGCACGAATATGCTTCGGATGAAGATTCGTATCATCGACAATCACATTTTTCCCATCGGCCAATGCCTGCAAAATGATGGAATTTCTCAGTTGAACAATAAATTTTTCATTGCTTTGAGAAAATTTTGAGCTGTGGCACATCTCCCTGAGGCTATCTTTATTAACCCTCACCCACTGGCCCGCCTCTTTTAGCACCAAGGCTTTCGACCAAGTCGATTTACCAGAAGCCGGAAGTCCTACAGTGATAACGACCTTTTTCACCCCATCTTCCTCCTGTATTTACCGAGTATTTACAGATTTTGGCTCACTTGAGCAATAGCAACTGGCCCAGTATATTGACTCAGTATATTGGCTTACTGTATTGGCTCACTGCATTGGCCCAGTATATTGTTGTCATCAGCGGTTTCGCCATTCCCAAGTTTTCCGCCTTGTCTTGCACCTTTTAGAATTGATGGGGAATGATAATAAAGTAATGCTTTTTGATATAGCTAAGTAAGGATACATTACTTACTTGGCTAGTTGAGTTGTCTATTGTTTTACCCAGCTTGCAGTTGATTTTGCTGTCTTAAGCAACCGGACAGAGGCAACCGGACCAAGGCAACCGGACCAAGGCAACTTGACCAAGGCAACTTGACCAAGGCAATTCTTAGCTATCGTTAGATATTATGAGTTCCCGTCACTATCTGCTATATCATCCCTTACTGCTAGGTACGATTTCCACCTTGGGGCTCACACCTGAAGCGGTCGCTCAACTAACGTTGCCATCTGCCATACCGGCTGAGAGCTTGCCGACCGAGGTGTTGCCCCCATCAGATGTCAATTCAGATTTTAGACCTGAAGTTCCGCTTCCCGAAACCCCGTTACCTGAAACGCCGCTGCCCCAGCTACCGCCTGTAGAGGAGCTACTCGGAGAGCCTGAGGATAGTCCGCTTCCCGATGATGGCACCAGCAGTACTGATGAAACCTTTGTTGTCACTGGCATTCGGCTTGAGGGCAGCAGCGTTTTTAGCGCCGATGACTTTGCCGATTTGTTTGCCCAATACATCAACCGGCCCGTTTCGTTTAATGAACTGCTGCAGCTCCGCTCCGCCATCACCCAGCGCTACGTCGATGCGGGCTTTGTCACCTCTGGGGCCTTTATTCCGCCCCAAACTTTAGAAAACGGCTTAGTCACCATACAAGTTATAGAAGGTGAAATCGAAGAAATTGAGATTGCTGGCACTCGTCGATTGAATCCTGACTATATTCGCAGTCGCTTGGGCTTAGCTGCCCAGCCTCCGATCAATACCGAATCTTTGTTAGCGGGGCTCCAACGGTTACAGATCGATCCGCTGATTGAAACCGTATCGGCTGACTTACAAGCTGGGGTAAGACCGGGCACTAACATCTTACGAGTAGACGTGAGCGAATCTGATTCTTTTGATATCACGGTGGGCTTAGATAATGGCCGCTCTCCTAACATTGGTAGCTTTCGGCGGCAGGTAGAGATTAGCGAAGGCAATGTGTTTGGCATTGGCGATCGCGGCTATTTATCCTACGCCAATACCGACGGTAGCAATAGTGTCGATGCCAGCTATTCGGTGCCGGTGAGCCCTTATAATACTCGTCTCAATTTCGAAGCCGGACTCTCTGAGAGCCGCGTCATTGACGATACTTTCGATGTCTTGCAAATTAGTTCTGATTCGCACTACTACGAGGTGGGTATTACCCATCCGCTGATTGAAACCCCGACCCAAGAGTTTTCGCTGGGTCTGGCGTTATCCCATAAACGCAATCAAACCCAGTTGGGTATCGATAATATTGGGCCATTTCCCCTGTCACCCGGTGCTGATAATAATGGTGAAACCCGTGTCACGGCAATGCGGTTTTCTCAAAACTGGACAAAGCGTAGTCAACAGCAGGTGTTAGCGGCGCGATCGCAATTTAACCTGGGCTTAAATTTACTCAATGCGACTGACAATGAGGGCGATGTGCCTGACAGTCAGTTTTTCTCTTGGCGAGGGCAGGGGCAATGGGTCAGATTGCTTGGCAAAGATTCGTTGTTTTTGCTACGGGGTGACGTGCAGCTAGCTGCAGATAGTTTGCTATCGTCCGAGCAATTTGGCTTGGGCGGTCAGCAATCGGTTCGCGGCTACCGCCAAGATGCACTGCTGCGTGACAATGGGGCACTGCTTTCAGCCGAAGCACGCTTTCCTATCGTTCGTTTTTCTGAAGAGAGTACGGTGCAAGTCACACCGTTTATTGATGCGGGAGCCGCTTGGAACAACAGCAATACGCCGCCCGGAAACAATGTGCTTGTCGGTGCAGGCATCGGCCTATTGTGGCAGCAGGGTGATAACTTCTCTGCCCGCTTAGACTGGGGGCTGCCGCTAGTCGATATCGATAACACCGGTGATAGCTTGCAAGATAATGGTATTTATCTCTCTGTTCGATATAATCTCTTTTAGGTGCTGTTAGGCGCTGTTAGGCGCTGCTGAAGTGCTGTTGAAGATTTTCATTCAAATCCTATTCGATCTTTCCCTATTCAATCTTTCCCTATTCAATCTTCCCATTCAAAAGCGGGCCTTAATAGGGTTTGCAGGCTAGGCCAAGTCTTTGACAAACCGCTCCTGGTCAAAGTGATAATCACCCCCCAAAAAATCAATCAGCCGTTTGGTATCATTTTCAGCCGTTTTTAAACAGGTGGAAGCGCCTGGTGAAGGGGTGATATTAAACAGAATATTGTGGCCAACTATCTTCGCTTCGCCCATCTCTAACTTGCGCGTCTTTAAATTGACAATTTGTGGTCGAATGCCGCCGTAACCTTTGGCAAATCTCAGGTCACTGAGCTGAATGGTCGGGACAATTTTGCGAACCTGATGAATAAACAACAGCTTGCCAATGATGGGAATATCGTAGATAAAGTTCATCATCAAATATCCCAGAATGGTGAGATCGCTGAGGATATTAAAAAAGCTCCTAAACGCATCTAAACTCAGCCCTGCTGTTTTAAAGTATTCAATAATCGTGCCGTACTGGTGCCGCTCTAGCATCGGCAGGACTTTCGCCGTGGGGCCAAAACGAGTTTGGCTATCGTCATGAACTTCAGGATCGCCATGGATGGCTGCAAAAGGGAGTTTGGCCAGTTGCACCATGTATACCTTGCCCTTGAGGCATTTCGGAGCAAAGTAAAAACTGCCTGCCGCGCTCAACAGAGCATAGTCTTGGCCGTAGCCAAGTGCTTTGGCAAACAATAGGCTATGGGCCCCGCTAGTGACGGCAACCGTTTTGGCTTGTATTGTTTTGGCTTGTATTGTTTTGGTGTGAGCCCTAATCACGTAATGGTCGTCTTGTTGTTCAATCGATTGAACCTTCGTGTTCATCATTAAATCAATCGATTTGTGACCGGCAGTGTCAGCCCCTTCACGGGCACAGTGCAATGAGTCTTGAACAAACATCTGCGATAGCTTTTGGTAATCAATGGCGTAGCCATCTGGGGTAGAAAGTGCCACCATTTCTTCGTCGTCTGGGCGGCCTTCCACTACGTTGGGTTCAAGGGCGGCGATCTCTTTTCTATAAATTAGCCTTAGCTCAGGAAATAATGCTTTAAATTCTTCGTAGCGGGCTTCTAAAAAGGCGACTTCTTCAGCACCGATACCCAATACCATTTGTGATACTTGCTGTAGCTCTCTTGGTTGGGATCTTGCTTGAGAATGTAGTGCTTAACCATGGTGGCAGCCCGGTTAACCTTGGTCGCTTTGGCCAGCGTATAGTTGGTTTCAATATCACCAAAGTGAAGGGTTTGGCTGTTGCTCGTCTGCTTGGAGTTTACCAAGGCAACCTCGGCATTTTTTTCAATCAGCGCCATTTTGCCGACGTTGGTATATTTGCTTAAGCTGTACAGTAGCGCTGTTCCACAAACTCCACCACCAATAATAACAACGTCATAGATATCGTTTTTTTCTGCTGTCACAATAGTTTTCTTAGTCTCCCCGAAACAAACCCCTAGCACAAAAGCCGTCTGTAGTGCCGTTTTTAGTATAGCTTTGACGCTGTATTATTGTTATTGAGCATTTTGATCGAATCTAGGCAGTGAGAAGAACTGCCTGTTGCCGCTTAAAATGAAGCTCGGCTTTCAACAGAAACTTCTCACTGCCTAGCTTTCATAAACTAAGCTTTCATAAAACAGATCAGCGCAAGCAGGCATCTTCTGAATTTTGCGCTGTACCCGCAGAACCCGACTTTCTATAGCATTGGTCGCTTGGCTGAGGTAAAGCATACTGGCTGAAACCATTAGGGGACAATGGGCCAAGCGACGCGCGTGTACCCGTTGGCGTAGCCTCGCCGTCGGCGTTATGCATCCGGCACACGCTATAAGGCAACTCACTGCGAGAGTTTTTGTTCAATATCGTTAGCTAATTCCCTTAAAGCGACAGAATCAGAAGTGTTTATCGATCACTTTCCCCGTGGCTAACACCCTTTCTTTAAATCTAGGCTCTACAAAATCTAGGCTCCAAATTTTACAAAGGCTGGAGAGCAATGCACTGAAATCAAGCCAGCTCACCGCTGACAGCCACACCCCTAAAAACGATAGTCCATATTGAAATATACAAAGACATCTTGAGGACTATCGCCTGCTTCAGTGAGCTTCACCAGCGGTATGCCAACATCCAAACGCGCCTGAAAATTTTCAAAAGGCGTCATGATCACACCCGCCCCTGCTCCTACAAGGAATCTCTGACGGCTAGTATTGTCTGCCTGATTCCACACACCAGCAACATCTAAAAAAGGCGTAAGCTGGGCAAAAGGCGAACCGTCATTATTGTGTACGACCGTCAGGCGATTTTCTATCGATGCGCGGAAACCATTGTCGCCAAAGCGCGCATTTTGACTGTAGCCCCGCACCGAACTAGGCCCACCCACAATGAACTGATCCGACCCTAGCAAGCTATCGGCAGAAAGCTGCACGCTCCCCTGTAACAGCAGTAAATTATCCCGGTTAATGACCTGCGCCCTTTGCACTTGGCCCAGCCAGCTAAAAAATTGGCCATCGGCTTGTCCGTTAGGGCGATCGGTGGCATTGAACAAACCCGTACCCAGATTGAACTGCGATCGCAACCCCCAAGCCCCCGATTGATCGCGTTTCAAATAATCTTGACCAAACTGCACCGCACTCGTTCGCGTAGCATCGATCACAAAATTACTCACCAGCGTTTCCCCTGTCCGATGGCGAAACCCCAAAGACAACGCCAACTCCTCATTCGGCTGCCGGATCAATGGCTGACGATAGGTCAGCTCATAGGTGCTAGCCGTGCCCCGTACACCCAAAGCTGCCAAGGCAGGATCTACCAGCTCAAACGAACTCGGTGAGTAACGCGCTTGCAGCGTGCCATTCATCGCATTGAGCGGCAGGCTGTAGGTCACACCATAGGTATGGGCCCCTCCAGTCGTATTGCGATAGGCCGATACCGATAGCTGATCGCCAAGCCCTAGGGCATTGCTGTAGGTAGCATCAATGCCCATCCGCACCACCCCAACACTCGGTGGCGAATTGGTATCAAGCGTCAATTGTCCCGTTACAGCAGGCGCTTCTAGCACTCTGACAATCAGACGGCTTTGGCCTTCTCCCGTACCAGCCCGTAAGCTAGCTTCTATGCGCTCCAGTAGAGGATCAGCCCGCAAAAGCTGAAGCTGAGATTCTAAAGCCGCTTGGTTAAGCGGTTTACGATTGGCGAGGTTGACGCGATCGCGCACATAATTCGCCAGCCGCTGCGTCCCTTCCACCTGAATATCTTCTAGCGAACCTTCTATCACCCGCACCTGAACAACACCATCTGTGATAGTTTGCTCACCCAATACAGCCCGAGACGTAATATAGCCCGATCTCACATAGAGTTCAGTAATATCATCAGCCACCTGCCGCAAGTCGCGCAGCCCCAAACTACGGCCTTCGTAATTGGCCACAATAGGGTCAAATTCGCGATCGCCAAAAACACTGCTACCGACCACCTGAATCTCCGTTATCATCACCTGCTCGCCATTACCAGGCAAAGACGACGGAGGCATCACAGGTTCTACCGGTAAAACAGGTGCTGTTTCCGGCAGAGGCGTCAGCTCATCGGCTGGCGCAGAGAGTTCGCCAGCAGGAGAATTTTGGCTCAATAAGCGGCCCAACCGTGGAGAATTTAGGCGATCGCTAATGCTACTGGCCTCAAGCTCACCAACCTCAAGATGGCTGGCCCCAAGATGACTGACTTCAAGATGACTGGCCTTAAGATTATTGGCCTCAAGCTCACCAGCTTCAAGATGACTGGCCTCAAGATGACTGGCTTCAAGCTTGCCAGATTCTATGACCTGCCCCAAAACTGGCTTAGCCAGCAGTGGCATCCCTAGGCTCAGCATACTCACCATGGCAACATAGCGCGACAGTCGCTCTAATCCCATACCCTTCAGCGCTACAGTCATAATGTTTCTACTTCGAGTTCTATAGCTTCTGTCGAGTGAGTGAGGACAATAGTAATTTTCCTCGGAGAGGCTACGCCAACGCTGGAAGCCTTTACTAGCAGCCGCTAACTCGACTAGCAAAGGCAAAGATGCATCCTTCCTTTGCTATAAAAGCAGGCCAAAAGCACCCAAAGCCCCTCAAAAGATACCCATCTACCGCAGCAAACCAACCAAACTTGATACCTAAAACTGCCCGCGATCGCCATGTCGTAAACTGTGGGGTGATTTACATCGCTAACAGGTCGCCGGTATGACGTTCCAGCAATTCTCTCAAAATCAGGTGTGGCCTCCTTCCAAGCGACCTAGGCCGACCAACTCGCCACAGTCAGCCTCAAACTTCGCCTGGGCTGATGGGTGGGTGTTGCTGATATTTTGGCTGCTATCGGCTGCTTTTATAATCACCTGGGTCTCGCTAGACAAAGCACCTCCGGCTTGGGATCAAGGCGATCATCTATCGCGGGCAATGAGCCACTGGCAAACGTTGCAACATGCCCAATGGTTTTCGGGTGACTGGTGGCGAGAACTGTGGATGCAAGCGCCCACCCAAAGAGCCCCTTTGACCTATTTGATGACAGCGCTCGTTTTTAACATTCTCGGTACCGGGTTTGATCAAGCCATCTACACCAACTTAGTCTTTACAGCCATTTTGCTCGGTTCGACCTACGGTATTGGCCGCCGCATTTTCTCCCCGGCTGTCGGCCGCTGGGCTGCCGGACTCTCACTTTTATCGCCAGTTCTCATCGACCTGCAAAAAGACTATTTACTCGACTATCCCATGACCGCCATGGTGGCCTTCATGTTCGTAGGCATGACTTATTTTTGGCTGGCCACCAACCCTTGGTCACGCTGGCTAACCCTAGTCTTGTGGGGGGTCGGGCTAGGATTAATGCTCATGACCCGTACATCCGGGCTGTTGTTTGCGATTCCACCCGTTGCTTGGATGCTAGGTGCTAGCCTATTTCAACGGCAGTGGCTACGCTTCGGCCAGGTGGGTGTGGGACTAGTCATCAGCGTACTAACGCTTTGGCCTTGGTTTAGCACCAACTGGTTAACAGTGATCAGCACCACCGTAGCATCGACTTCCCATGGCGTGCTCTATCGCAATGATCCTCAAGCAAATACGCTGGCGGGTTGGTTGTTTTACATCATTCAGCAGCCGCAGTTGCTGTCATGGGCCTTGTTGGGGTTAGCTGCGATCGCATGGATACTTGTCACCTTTCAGACCCTCCTCAACCACCGCCCATCGTTAAACTCGCTGCCCTCTCAAAGCACCGCCATAATACTAGCTCCCCAGCCTGGGCCAAACCTTGGGGCAGTCGCAAAGGCTGGATATGGCTATGTGTTTTCCTCCTCGGCACCTATCTGCTATTTACATTGGGTTCATACAAAGCACTTAGGGTGTATGTTCCTTACATTTCGGTGGCTTGGGTGCTATTGGCCCAAGCCATCGTCGCCATCCAAAATCGCTGGTGGCAGCGCCTGCGGTGGGGCACAGTCGGCATCGCCTTGTGGCTGAGCATCAACCAGTTTTTCATCAGCCCTGCCTACGCTTTCCAGCATCCCAAACCAACCCTTTGGCCCAATGAAGCCGTTATTGACGAAATGATCACAACAACCCCTTTTTTGAAGTCAAATTTGGGCATGGTCGTCAATACCATTCAAATCAATCCTTTTAATCTCGATTTTTACGGTGCGATCGCTAATTTTCAGGTGTTTGCTCGGCAGCTATCGTTTAGCCCCCACACCGTTGAGCAAGATAGCCAAGCGCTCGATTGGTACCTCACCAAAACCCAAGACCAAGGGGTATATGACCATATCGAAGCGGGGCAACAACAACTACGAGAAACCATTGAGGCTGCTGTTGAGCTGCCCATTCACAAAACTTGGCC
This sequence comes from Phormidesmis sp. RL_2_1, assembly GCA_012033015.1. Lineage (GTDB taxonomy): Bacteria > Cyanobacteriota > Cyanobacteriia > Phormidesmidales > Phormidesmidaceae > Phormidesmis. Next base: position 2,934 of record JAAUPS010000020.1, on the reverse strand, counting down.
ATTGCCCGATGGCAGTGAGCTGCGTCTGCATCACCGCCAAAATCCACCGATTACGGTAAAACCTTTAGCTCCCATCAAGCCGCCCCAAAGCAAGCCGCCCCAAAGCAAGCCGCCCCAAATATCGCTAGCTGAGGTAAACACCGTATCGAGCGTATTCCCCGGCCAGTCCTACCCGATTACCTACCGAGTTCGTGGCTCCGGCGCAGCCCTAGAGCCAGGACTGCTGCTATTGAGCTGGCAATCAGTCAATAACGCAGCCAACGACCTGTGGATTAGCGATCATGCCATTGGCTTAGGCTATCTCAATACCCGCAAGCAAGCGTCCAGAGCTTTTGAGGTCATCGAGACATTATCGCTCCATGTCCCTGCTGATATCCCGACAGGAACATATCGCCTCCAGGCAGAGTATTTAAATCGGCAAACTAGAGCGCATTACCGTCTCAGTGACAGCGCCGCTCAAGTGACAGTCATCGCTAATGCACCATCACCAGAGCAGAATGTGCTTCAAAATGGCACGCCAGATCTAGCGCCAGATCTCTCTTTTGCTCAGAGCCCAGATCTCTTGAGCGTTTTACATTATCAGCTAGCGCCTAAGCTCATGGCCGGTGAAATTGACCCTCTATTTGCCGAAATAGGCCGAATTAATCAGTACGACCCCCTGCAAGACTATCTTGTTCAGGCAGAGCAGGCGATGACCTATCGCCTATCGCAATCCACTAATCATGCCGATTGGCTATATACCCTAGCTTTGGCCCAAGTGTTGCAGCAAAGGCCCCAAGTGCGATCGCAACTCTCCACACCTTGACCCAAATTGCCCCCGAAAACCCTTACAACTGGGCCTATCTAGGGCTCGTACACCTCTATCAATGGCAACCCCAAAAAGCCAAACTTGCCCTTAGCGAAGCAGAAAAACGACAGCCCGATTTGCCATACCTCAAACTCCTCCAAGCCGCCAATGCAGCCATGCAGATCAACCTTCCCAAAGCCATTCAACTGGCCAACTCAGCCATAAAATCACTTTGAAATGTATTAAAAACAACGCTTTTATGTCAAAAGGCACACAGAACATATCGAAGAAAGTATTACATTAGTAGTACAACATGCCTTATCGCAAAGTAAGGATGCATTCTGACTTTGCCTTGGCGAGCATTCCTTGTCTTGGTGAGCATTCCTTGTCTTGGTGAGCATTCCTTAGCGCCGTACAACGCCGCAGGGTCTCACCGCTGCTCGTCAGAGGCTGTAACAAAATGTTGGTTTGACGGATTCAAAATAAGGATACCAATGGCTGCAACTCAACCATTAGAGGGAATTGCCTTAATCGACTGCGCTAAAGCAAACGCCCTACAAGGCGTTGAAGTGACCGCGCGTCTGTGCGGCTATGGCAGCGATATCAACCGTTTTCAAGCAGCCCTGTCTCAAGCGGGAAAAGACATGGGTATCACACTCAGCGATTTACAAGATCTCATTACCGATCAGTTCATGGTGCAGCGTACCCACGGGATAGAAATTTCCCCTGATTCGCCTCAAGATCTGTAAATTCTGTCCGTTAGATTCTGTCTGTAAAATTCTATATATATTGCCGACGGCTGAAAAATGGGTAGGGCATTGACGTAAAGGCTAACTGAATCTGAAGCATCCGTTGGTGCAACTGGCTGAAACGATGTCTTGGTAGGCATTCACACTCAGCCCACCTGATCAAGCGCTAAATGACCTGTTCGCTCTCCTTATCAAATAGATGAAAGCGGGTGAGATCGAACTGAAGGGCGAGGGTTTCACCGGAGGTGATTTTGGCGCGAGGATCTAGGCGGGCAATGAATTCGCTGCTGCCTGCGAGGGTGAAGTAGACGATGACTTCGTAGCCCATTCGCTCGACGATTTTGGCGGTTGCATTGACGGCGACTGGATCTATGCCGGGAGGGACATACTGCGGGTGATAGATGCCCTCAGGGCGAATGCCGAAGATAACAGGGCGACCGACAAATTCGCGATAGCGCGGTAGGCGGTAGGGCGGAATGGGGACGGTGAGGCCGCCATCGGTTTTGACGATAAGCTCGCCGCTTTGTTGAATGAGCTGCGCCTCGAAAAAGTTCATCGCGGGGCTTCCTAAAAAGCCCGCCACGAAAATGTTGTTGGGGTGCTCGTAGACGTTTTGAGGGGTATCTATCTGTTGTAGGATGCCGCTATTCATCACCGCGATTTGGGTACCCATCGTCATGGCTTCGGCCTGATCGTGGGTGACATAGACAAAGGTGCTGCCGACTTTTTTGTGAAGTTCGCTGAGTTCGGCGCGGGCCTGAACGCGCAGCTTGGCATCGAGGTTAGAGAGGGGTTCATCCATCAGGAAAACGGCGGGCGATCGCACAATAGCCCGGCCCAACGCCACCCGCTGCCGCTGCCCACCCGAGAGCTGCTTAGGCTTGCGATCTAACAGTTGTTCGATGCCGAGCTGCTGACCGGCTTCTTCTACTCGCCTTCTGATCTCTTTTTTAGGCACCCCTTTCAGATCGAGGCTAAAGCCCATGTTTTCGGCCACGCTCATATGCGGATAGAGCGCGTAAGACTGAAAAACCATGGCAATATCGCGGTCTTTGGGCGTGACATTGTTGACCCGTTGGCCGTCAATGTAAATGCTGCCGCTGCTGACCTCTTCTAGGCCCGCGAGCATTCGCAGGGAGGTTGTTTTGCCACAGCCCGAGGGGCCGACTAGCACTAAAAAGGATTTGTCTTCTAGCTGGATATTAAGATCTTTGACGGCGACATAGCCGTTTTCGTATTCTTTGGTGACTTGTTCAAAAACGACGCTTGACATGATGTTTTCTGGTTATAGAAGAACAGATTTTTATAGTTTTTTCAAAGCAAGAAAAAGACACGCTAGCCTTTTACCGAACCCGCCAACAGACCTCGCACAAAGTAGCGCTGCAAGGCAAAGAAGAC
>JAAUPS010000180.1 GCA_012033015.1 Phormidesmis sp. RL_2_1 | reverse complement strand
CGAACAATTAATCCAGTCCTATCTTTCCTAACTCATCAAGGCACCGGTATGAGCACGTCTACGCTTACAGGCTTAGTACTCCATTGTAGATGATACCCCCACCAATCTAGAAGTGATGTCAGAGGTGTTGAGCGATGCCGGGTTTGATGTGGCGATCGCCACCGATGGAAATCGCGCCCTTCAGCAGCTTCAAAGACGTCTCCCTAACCTGATTTTGCTGGATGTGATGATGCCCGGTATTGACGGCTTTGAAACTTGCCGCCAAATTAAGGCAAATTCCCAAACTTGCCATATTCCGATTATTTTCATGACGGCCCTAGCCGATACCGATAGCAAAGTTAAGGCGCTAGATCTGGGTGCTGTAGACTATATTGCCAAACCGTTTCAGGAAAGAGAAGTGCTTGCACGGGTCAAAACCCATCTGCAAATTCATTATCTGAGCCAAAGCTTAGCTGAGCAAGTCAGCCAAAAAGCATCCGAACTCCAAGCTTCACAATTGCAGCTCGTTCGGCAGGAAAAAATGTCTACGCTAGGGACTTTGATTGCAGGCGTTGCCCATGAAATTAACAATCCTATCGGCTGTATCGTGGGCAACGTAGATGCTGTTCAAAACGACATTAATGATTTGTTTGGGCTGATTGATTTGTATCATCAGTATTTTCCTAATCCGGGCTCTGAAATTGAGGCAGAACGAAATGCCATCGATCTCGACTATCTGCGCGAAGATTTACCCAAACTGGTTAAATCGATGAAAGATGGAGCGATCGCATCAAATCAATCAGTAAAAGCCTGCGAACCTTCTCCCGCGCTGACACCGACAGCGCACAACCCTTCGATTTGAGAGAAGGCATTGAGAGTACTATTTTAATTTTGCGCCATCGTCTGAAAGCCAATGAGCAGCGGCCTGCCATTGAAGTGACCACTGACTACGGCAATATTCCCATCATTGATTGTTTTCCAGGGCAGCTAAACCAGGTCTTTATGAACATTTTGGCCAACGCCATTGATGCTTTAGACGAGGCCAGCCAAAACCGTAACTTTGCCGATATGGAAACCAATCCGCATCGAATCACGATTCAAACGGCTATGGAAAAAGATCAGGTGAAAATTGCGATCTCTGATAACGGCCCCGGCATCCCAGCGCCCATCAAGCACAAAATTTTCGATCATCTGTTTACCACCAAAGCAGCAGGGAAGGGCACAGGATTGGGATTGGCGATCGCCCAACAAATTATCGTCAAGGCCCACAGCGGCACCATAGCAGTACACTCCGAACCTGGACAAGGCACCGAATTCTGCATTCGATTGCCGTGCTAATACTTGTTCTTAGTGAATCGCCGGTTGTTGCCAGTGAATGGCCGAATGGGTTGGATGAGCCTGTTTTAAGATTAATTTCTCTGGCTAAAAAATCTGGCTAAAATCAAAAATATTAAGTACATTTGAACTATGGTATTTGAGCCATAGTTTAAGCCATAGATATTTTAATTCTTTGGTTTTTCTCTTGGATTTTGCCTGTTGGTTTGTTAACCATAGCTTAAGGAGAACAGCATGAAACTCAGTCCTTATCTCTCTTTTGATGGTCAATGTGAGGCGGCGTTTAAGTTTTATGAGCAGTGTCTAGGGGGGGAAATTGAAGCGTTGATGCCTTACGAGGGCTCGCCCATGGCAGCAGAAGTGCCTGCAGAATGGGCTCACAAGGTGATGCATGGTGAGTTTAGATTGGGCGATCGCATCTTAATGGGAAGTGACTGCATACCCCAGTATTATGAACCTGCCAAGGGGACATCGCTCATGATTGGCATAGACGATCCTGCAGAAGCAGAGCGCGTCTTCAGTGCCTTGGCTGAAAAAGGCAAGATTACAATGCCGATGGAAGAGACTTTTTGGGCTGCAAAGTTTGGCGCACTCGTCGATCAATTTGGTATTCCATGGATGATTAACTGCGAGAAAGCCACTTAAGGAGATGGCGCAGAAATAACATCCTAAACTGAGATAGAAGGCAGGGGGTAAAGGAGATAGCTTATGAGATTGCCATTCCCTAACCCAAATGGCCTGAGCAAGAATGGCCTGAGCAAAAAAGAAACGGCTTGTGTGGCCCACACTCTGAGAAAACGGCCCTGAGAAAACGGCCCTGAGAAAACAACTTTGAACCAAAAAAGAAAGGAGCATTATGGAAACAATCACAGCACCTCAAACCAACAACACGACAATAGCCCCTCAAAAAGAACACCAGTGGCTACAGCAGCTTGTCGGAAAGTGGACTTATGAAACGGACGTGACAGCAGAAGAGCAACATTCTGATAAGGCGACAGGCATTGAAATAGTGCGATCGCTCGGCGACTTTTGGATTATCGCTGAAGCAGAAGGCGGAATGCCCTGCCAAGAGGGCACAGCAACGACCATGATGACCCTTGGCTATGATCTGCAAAAGCAGCAGTTTGTGGGTACTTGGGTAGGATCAATCATGACCTATATTTGGCCCTATGAAGGCGAACTAAATGTCGAGCAAAACGTCTTGACGCTGAATTCTGAAGGCCCAGATATGACCATAGAAGGAAAGACAACAAAGTATAGAGACATCATTCAACTACAGGGTTCTGATCTGCGAGTGATGACCTCATATGTGCTCGGTGATGATGATCAATGGCAAGAGTTTATGAGCGTCCGCTACCGACGCCAGAGATAAGCTCAACGCTAACAGCCCAAGGGCTAACCTAGTGGCGATCTATGGCTTTGGTCGCTTGGCTGAGGTACAGCACGTTGGCTGAAGCCTCTACGTGACAACAGGCCAAGCGACGCGCGTGTACCCGTTGGCGTAGCCTCGCCGTCGGCGTTATGCATTCGGCACACGCTATATAGCCTCTGTCAAGTGAGTTAGGAGAATAATCATTCTCCTCGGAGAGGCTACGCCAACGCTAGCAGCCTTGACGAGCAGCAGCACACTCGACTCGCAGCGGTGAGGCCCTGCTATACCAGACAATGAGTTCTAATTCCTGAGAAGTTCAGTACGCCAAAAATTGACACGCCTCGTCTGCTAACGGTTGATTGCGGCGCTTGGCTTCAACCGGGCTCTAAGCGAACCAAACGGCCATTGGGTTCATCTGTCAAAACATAAATCAGCCCATCCGGGCCTTGGGCCACATCTCGCACCCGCTGGCCGATGTCAATAGGGGTTTGGCTGAGCACAGCGCCTGCATCATCGAGCTGAATATGCTGAACAGCTTGGGAAACGAGGCCGCCTGCAAACAAATCACCCTGCCACTGAGGGACGCGATCGCTGCGATATACCGTCAGTCCAGAAGGTGCGATCGCAGGCGTCCAAACAATCAGCGGATCGACCATATCGGGGCGCGATCGCACCGCATGAAAATTTCTCCGCCAGCATACTCACGGCTATGGGTCACAATTGGCCAGCCATAATTTTTGCCAGCTACGACTCGGTTGAGTTCATCACCGCCCCTTGCGCCATGTTCTGTAGCCCAAACTTGATCCGTTACAGGATCAATCGCCACCCCTTGAATATTGCGGTGCCCGTAGCTCCAAATATGAGGATCGGCATTGGCGGTGCCTGCAAAAGGATTATCAGTAGGGGTCGAACCATCGTCATTGATCCGGATCAGCTTGCCCAAATGGCTAGCCAAATTTTGAGCCTGATTGCGAATCAGCTCACCCTCCAGCGCTACCGGTGGATTTCCCCCATCGCCAATCGAAATCAGCAGGGTGTTATCTGCTAGCCAAACCATACGAGAACCAAAGTGTTGGGTGCCTTCCTTGGTCCGATTCACCTCAAAAATCACCTGCCAATCAGAAAGGGCACTACCATCAAATCGAGCGCGAGCGACCTGCGTACGATTGGCCGCACGCGTGCCGTCGGCATAGGTAAAATACACCCACCGATTTTCGGCAAACTGAGGATGGACAGACACATCCATTAGCCCCCCTTGCCCCTGGTTCAACACCTCCGGCAGGCCGCTCACAGGTGCCGGAGCAAGCACCCCATCTTGAATAACCCGCAGCCGTCCTGCTCGTTCGCTCACCAGCATCGTGCCATTGGGCAACCAAGCCATTCCCCAAGGATGCTCTAAATTCTCCACCACGGTAACGGCTAGGGGAACAGGCTGTGGTGTAGACCCTTGGGTAAGCCGTTCAACCGATTCGCCAGGAGCCTTTTCTGGCGCTGTGGCCTCAGCAGATGCCGTATCTGCTGAAGTCACCTTCTCTGAAGCAACTGTCTCTGAGGGCACTGTCTCTGAAGTCACTGTCTCTGAGGGCACCGTAGCAGACGGGGCACAACCCCCTAGGGTCACCCCCGAAATGAACAGCCCAACCATTGCCAGAAAACCGTACCTAACCCTTGCCATAACTTGCTTGAATACCTTGATGGAATTGATGTGCTTTTGAAATCATCGCAACAGCTTGCTAATCGATACTATAGCTTTGGTCGCTTGGCTGAGGTACAGCACGCTGGCTGAAGCCTCTACGTGACAACAGGCCAAGCAACGCGCATGTACCGACGTAAGGCCAAAAACCGTAGCAAAGCCAAGATACAAACCTCACCTATGGCATTCGGCAGCCAACGCTAGCCGTACTGGCTCAGTCGTTTTTCGATTTCAGCTTTTACAGCATCTGCATTAGCAGGTAAATGAACGGCAGGATTGGGATACTCACTGGTCACATCTGCCAGCGTTGATTCATGATAGCCAACTTTAAAGTCGGTGAACTTCAGCCCGTGGGCTGTGCTAATCACAACTGTTTTGTCGCTTGATTTGATCACACCGCGCTTGATCAACTTAGTGAGTACAGCAAGGGCAACGCCCGTGTGCGGGCAGGTGAACATCCCGGTCAAATCGGCATGGGCAGCAGCAGCAGCCAACTCATTTTCGGTGGCCTGCTCTACAATGCCATTCGTTTCTAAAATTGCTTTTTTCGCTTTTGCATAGCTAATCGGGCTGCCAATCCTAATGGCATTGGCCAAGGTGTCTTGGGCGGTCACATTTATTTTTTCTTTGAAACCGGTTTTGAATGATTCATAAAAAGGATTGGCCCGAACGGTTTGGGCCGCGACTAGCCTTGGCATTCGCGTAATTAGCCCCAGATCCATCATCAGTTTGAACCCTTTATAGAGCGCGCTGATGTTGCCAAGGTTGCCAACCGGAATCACAATCCAGTCGGGGACTTGCCAAGCAAACTGTCGAACAATTTCAATGCCGACCGTCTTTTGCCCCTCGATCCGTAGGCTGTTCATTGAATTAGCCAGATAGATCGAATTGTCTTTTGTGACCTCTTGGACAATTTTCATGCAGCCGTCAAAGTCAGTGTCCAATGCCAGCACATGGGCACCATTGGCCACCGGTTGAATCAGTTGGGCAGTGCTAACTTTACCGGCAGGCAAAAAGATAATGGCCGGAATGACCAGCGTAGGCAGCATAGGCCGCCAAAGCGGCGCTGGTGTCACCGGTACTAGCACAGGCTACGGCTTTGACAGGGCTACCTTGAGCCATCATTTGTTTGACAACACTGACCAGCACCGTCATGCCAAGGTCTTTAAAGCTGCCGGTGTGGCTATTGCCACAAAGCTTAATCCATAGGTCAGGGACGCCGAGTTGTTTACCCAAGCGGTCAGCCCAAAACAAGTTCGAGTTACCTTCAAACATGCTGACAACATTGTCGTCATCGAGGGTTGGAATGACCCACTCACGCATTCCCCACACGCCGCTACCATAGGGCCAGCTTGATGTATTGGCCCGAGAGTCGAACAGATGTTGCCATTGCTGCGCCGTGCGCTTTTTCAGCGGCTCACGATCATGATAGACTTCCAGCAAATTGCCGCAAGACGGGCAGGTGTAGATCACGTCAAAGATCGAGTGCTGGGCGGAGCAGCCCGCAATGCAGCGAAAATAAGTGGTCTGATTACTGGTATCCGATTTGGCCTCGACAGATGACAACATTGGGGGAACCTTAGCAGTGGTTATTATTAATATTAATACGTTGATATTATCTGCAATAGCTACCCGATGAAGCAAGCAATTGGTGCCAACCCTGGGCAAAATCTTGCCCAGCCTAAGTGATGCCTGCCTTGCAAAAGACTGTAAGGCGCTCTCCTCCAAACACCCTATCCATCATCTAGATGCCGCGCTCTATGTACTTGGATAGCTGTTTGATAAACTCTTCTGTTTTTTTAGGTAAATATGCTCGAGCGACATACACAGCATGAATAGGAAAACTTTTTAAGGTGTATTTTGCCAGGAGTTTACAAACATCTCCTTTATCCAAAGCTTCTTTGAATACCCAAGCTGGCCCCAAATGAATGCCCAAGCCATCTTTCACCAATGTTCGAATAGCGCTTACACTGTTGACCGTGATATTGCTTCGCATTTTTGTATGGGGAAACTTATGGCCATCGGCAAACACAATATCACTTCTCGCTTGAATCGGCGAGTATAGAACAAAGTTATGATTGATCAGATCGTCCGGTGTCTCAGGTGTACCGTAGCGCCTTAAATAGTGGTGACTAGCGACCAAAACTCTGGGAACTTCGCCAATTTTTTTGGCAAACAGATTAGATTTTGAGGCGTCTCCAATCCGGACGGCAACGTCTATATTTTGTTCAATTAAGTTGGCAAAATGGCTGCTGAGCAATAGCTCTACGGCAAGCTCAGGTGCGCTTTTCAGCATGTTATGGACGACTGGAACGACGAATTCAGCACCAAAATCAACCGGCGCACTGACTCTGAGCGTGCCTTTAAGTACTTCGACACCGCTGGTTATTTCCTCTTCTAGCGCTATTTCATCGTCGAGTAACTGACGCAGACCTTCATAATAGCGCTGGCCCAAATCGGTGGGACGAGTATGGCGCGTTGAACGATGCAGCAATTTTACCTTTAAGCGCTTTTCAAGTGCCGCTATCTTACGGCTGAGAGACGATGGCTCCATGTGCATCTGTTCGGCTGCCTGCTTAAAGCTGCCTGCTTCAACAATCTGAATAAATAGCTGCTGGAGGCTGTGCATATTTATTGCTCTCAATGCAACTTACGGTTGCGATTTTCCCTACTACCCACGTTTTTGTCAACTAGCTATGATGGCTAAGTCAGCAGCATGACCACTCAGTGAAAGGGGTGCGATCGCTACAAGCAGAACATTCAATCATCTAGGAGTTAGCGATGACCGATTGTAACTTGACAGCTAAGGTGGTGCTAGTTGCCGGTGGTGCGAAGAATCTAGGCGGACTGATTAGCCGAGAGTTTGCCAGCAAGGGCGCTAAGGTTGTTGTTCATTACCACAGTCAAGCCGCTCAACAGGAGGCTGAAACAACTGTGCAGGCAGTTCAGCGCATGGGTTGCGAAGCGTTTGCACTTCAAGGTGATTTGACCCAGCCAGAGAATGTCGCTACTTTGTTTGAGCAGGCCAAAGATCGCTTTGGCAGAATAGATGTGGCCGTGAATACTGTTGGCAAAGTGCTGCGTAAGCCCATATTCAAATAGATATAGCAAAGTAAGGATGCATTCTGACTTTGAGAGCTTTAAGATCTTTAAGAGCTTTGAGAACTTTGAGAGTCGAGTGGCCTGTTATTTTACAACGGCTTGAGCCGATGAGTTCGTGCCATTTCCCTATTCCACGCTGACAAAGCGCTGCTGCTTGGCGAGGAGTTCTTGCACCTCACGATCGGTAGTTTGCGGAAACTGTTCATACCAAAGGGCGATCGCATGAAATGGCTCCGGTGTCATTAAGCACACGAGTCGATCAACACTGGTTTGCAGCGCTTGGCAAACGGAGCTAGGCGCGACCGGCACGGCAACTACAATCTCTTGCGGATGCTGCGATCGCAATACGGCAATGGCGGCCCTCATGGTTGAACCTGTCGCAATCCCATCATCGACCAAAATGACCGTGCAATCGCGAATATCTAGCGGCAGTCGATTGCCCCGATAAGCTTGTTCTCGCCGCTGTAGCTCTGCTTGTTCTACCGCAATCACCTGACTAATAGCCCGCTCAGAAATACCGAGACGATCAATAATACGATGGTTGAAAATTTGTATCCCCCCAGGGGCGATCGCACCCATGGCCAATTCTCTTTGTTTAGGCACGCCGAGCTTACGCACAATGCAAATATCCAACGGTAGCTGTAAAGCATGGGCGACTTCATAGGCCACCGGCACTCCGCCTCGCGGTAGTGCCAATACAATCGCATCAGCCCTCACATCAGGGTGATCAACATCAGTGCGATGAGCATAGGCCGTGAGCTGAGCAGCGAGCTGCTGCCCTGCATCAATGCGATCATGCAGCCTTCTTGGCAAAGGCTTGCCAACCTGTAAAGACTTGCTAATATTTTTCATCACCTTACTCCTTCATCTTGAGAAGAAATATCTCACTGGTTTAGATTGATTCAGATGACATCACTTATTTGTTTATCTTCTTTAAGCTTAAGCAAGATTTGCTATTTTTTTACCATCACTGTGTAAATATATAAGTGAGATAAATATTTGGCATAGCGGCTCTCTTCATCTGCCTAGCTTGCTGAAAGGAGGTTTCTGATGAGACTTAATATAGTTTCTACTCAATCTGAACAAAAAAGCACCCCAAAAAAAAGCACCCCAAAAAGCAGTCTCAAAGCCTGGAAAGCCTTAGTGGGAGTAGCAGCATCGCTATGTCTAGCTACTGTTCCAGCTTTGGCAGAAGCACCCATAGAAGAGCCTAATATCGTCCGCCAAAACAATCTGCGTCAGCTCATATTGTTAAATGAATGTATGGGCTGTGATCTTTCGGGTATCACCCTGATTGAAGCGCACTTAATAGGCGCTGACTTGCGCAATGCCAACTTGCGGGGCGCTAACCTGACAGGGAGTAATTTAGAAGGCGTGGATTTGGCTGGCGCTGATCTAACGGGAGCCAACTTAACGAACACTTTTTTGACCAACGCTGATTTGACCAACGCCCAACTAGACAACGTTAATTTTACAGCGGCCCACCTGTATTATGTCGATGTGACCGGAGCCTCAATCAACAACCTCAACTTGACTGGTGCCCAACTGCTCAACACACCCATCTATGTCGGTGGTGATGAAGCGCCTTTAGATGAGCCGGTTCAGCCAACGATTCTCTTCGAGGACATCCACCCTGCAGAACCCTACAACGATCCTGTCTTAGAACCACTTCCTTAGAACCACTGTCTTAGAACCATAACCTCTCTGTAGGGTTTGTCCTGCTCATATCGTCATATAAACTTCTCAAAAGTCAAATTCTCAAAAGTCAAATTCTCAAAAGTCAAATTCTCAAAAGTCTCGTGAGTCAGCGCTCGAGGCTTTTTTCTATTTGGCAGGCTGATGGCATGGCAGGCTGATGGCGTGGCAGGCTGATGGCATAGACGGTCATGCTTCATAGAATCCTCATATCTTTTTATACCTTAATAAATGAAGGCCATTACTCAAGAGACTTATTCCTAATGAGATCTACCCCTACGCTCAAAGCAGTTGCCCAATCGCGCTTTCTGATTATTGGCTATGGAGACGAGCTGAAAGGCGACGAAGCAGTTGGCCCTCAAGTGGCTAATACTGTAGGGGACTGGCAGCTACCGGCGGTTAAAACGATGAGTGTGCCTCAGCTTACGCCCCAGTTAGTCAACGATATTGTGGTGACTGACTACGCTATTTTTGTTGCGGCTTGCAGCACCCAAAGCTACGCCCGCACTGTTCAACTCGACCCTATTGTGATCGGTGGCACCTTGCCCAACCGCTTACTGCCTGCGGCTTTGACTAATACTCATGACTGCAATGCTTTAACATTGCTCAATCTTACTCATCAGCTCTATGGCCGCATACCCCAAGCTTGGCTGTTACAAGTCCCTACTGAGCAATTCGATTTTGGCAAAAGTCTCTCGGCGACAGCTCAACGAGGATGCGATCGCGCAGTCAGAACCATTGAACAATTTTTCAAGACGTATCAGCAACCTGACTGGATGAATCAATCTATCTTTGCCAAATCCGCCTAGCAGAAATCACCTCATGAGGCTGCCATACTGAGCCATACTGAGATGAACACCGACTGATGAACACCAACTGATAAACACGACTTAAATAGGCACTACTTGGATGGGGTATCACCACTAAAAGGCTGGATGCCAGTTGCCGGATAATCGTCATGGCTCGGGCTGAAAATTTCTAAGACCGCTTCAGCTAGTGCACCAAAAAAGCCAGGTTCTTTCTTGAGATGATTTAATGCCTCATCGACATTCTCAGAAGAAAATTGGTATCCTGCCTCATTGGCAACATCAACAACTTCAGCCTGATTAGCAGCGTTCTCTAGCTGTGACTTGAGCTGCTCATCTTTAGCAGCATTCGTTAAAAAGGTGAAGACATTTTCTTTGGACATGGCTGGTATTTCCAGGTTTCTCGAGTTTTTCTAGTTTTTACTATCAGTCTTCTTTTATTCTACTATCAGTCTTATTCTACTATCAGTCTTCTCTAGTTTTCTACCACAAGTTTTGTACGATACGACCATTGTTCAAATAGTACGGTAAGTGGTACGGAAAAATATGGCTTAAAGACAGGGCTCGTCGAAGACACAGCTCGTCAATCTAGCAGGGCGGGTTTTCTCAAGCGCAGATATGACATGCTGTGCCCCTTCTTGAACTAAATCTTCGACATAGCCCGTCTGCGAAACAATGGCCTCTTTTTACTGTCAAAAGGGCCAAAGTAATAGGTGCACTCGGGTGTTTGAGTCTGAATTTTGATCCACCAAGGCTGT